>DAOWNN010000128.1 GCA_030642585.1 Bacteroidota bacterium
ACTTAAAGGCACTTTGAAAACAATTGTTCTGAAGCTACTTTCAGAAGAAGGTAAGATGTATGGTTATGAAATAACCAGGAAAGTTGAAGAAATTACAAAGGGAAAGCTCCAACTTACCTGGGGTGCCCTCTACCCTACTCTACATAAACTGGAAGCCGACGGGCACATTAGTTCAGAGGAAGTTCATATTGGCAAAAGAGTTAGGAAGTACTACACACTTACTCCATCCGGCATTGAAATAATGAAGGAAAAGCTGGAGGAATTCTTTGAATATGTATCTATGATCACTAACATTCTCGATCCAGATCCTGCGTTTTGAGATGGTTGAACTAAACAATAAACAAGTTGAATTAATCTCAGGAGAGATTGATAAACGGGGTTTGACTTATACTTTGCTAAAAATCGAACTCCTTGATCACCTCTGCTGTGAAATAGAAAATCAGATGGAAGAAGGTCTTTCTTTCAAAAAATCATTTGATTCAATTCTAAAATCAATAGCACCTGAACGTATTGTTGAAATACAGGAAGAAACTCTTTTATTAATAAACACAAAATACAGAATCATGAAAAAATTAATGTATGTATGTATTGGGAATTATTTCTCCAATCCTGATTATTGCAGGAACATTTTTTAAAATCAATCATTGGCCAGGGGCAGCCATACTTTTGACTCTGGGACTTGCCTCATTGGCCCTGTTCTTTTTACCGGTATTCATTATGGTTAAGATCCGTGATACTCGCAAAAAAGAGCTAAAAGTAAATTACCCACTTTATATAAGTGGAATGATTGCCGGAATAGCATTTCTGTTAGGATCGCTATTTAAAATATTGCATTGGCCGGGAGCTGGTATCATGGCTTATGGCAGCCTGATTATAATGGTACTGCTATTTCTTCCCCAGTTCATATACCATATTATAAAAGATAAAGAAAACAGGGATAATAATTTCTTATTTCTCATTGCTCTCCTGGTATTTCTATCAATTATAATTCTCTTATTTTTCTTAAAAGGCTAATAACAGAAAATAGTTCAGGTTTAAAACCCTGACTATGAATGTAAGGATTATAAACAGCACCATGCTGCCATGCCTGCAAGTGAGAAGCATCTTTATTAAGAGTTTGACGAACTTTCCCCCAGTAGGGGCTTTGCCCTCGAGTGTTCGAAACAAACAAACCAGCAATATGTTTTCTATGTATATTAATCTGAACTACCGATAAAAATGCTGATCCAATATCGATTCCAATAATACTTTTTGCTTTTCTGTCCATTTCTATTCTTGCTTATGGAGATTTAGTCAAATTTCTAAAAATCTCCAAGTCGCAAAACTTAAATTCAGAGAAAAATATTCGGGAATAATCATTTAGAGTAAACCTGTTTTTGGACGAGACACAACATTCCATTATTCCATTATTTCATTTGTACATTCGTCTTCCATTCGTGCATCAGTGGCATTCTTCATTCTTTGCGGTTCTCGCGTCTTCTTTGCGCCCCTTTGCGTATCAATTCTATTTTCAAGCTTCATTTTTCATCCTTCAACCTTTCTTCCACTTAGTTACTCGCACCCACGATTGTCTAGCTTGCCATTCTAAACTCCTGGCAAAAATGTTAGTTATTAAGCTACTCCAAAAGCAGTTGAAATTGCCACCTCTTAAAAGCTGCTTGTGAGCTTTGATCCCCTATCGGGGCTCAAAGGTTCCTCTCTTCTGTTCGTTTGTGAACAACACTGTGTGCGATTCCGGGACACATGGCTCAAATAAATATTATGCAGCTTCAGCTATATCCTTGAAGTTGTGACATATAAGCTATGTTGGCATAAGAATTGACAGTCTTATATCAGTTAGAAAACAGGGAAGATTGCATGCTTACCAATTATATTAAACTTGCTTTCCGCAATATCACACGATATCGTGGCTATTCAATGATCAATATCATTGGTTTATCCATTGGTATGGCCGGGGTACTCCTTATATTTCTATATGTTGGTAATGAATTAAGTTATGACCGTTTTCATGACTCTGCCGGGAATATTTATCGTATGGGTGTAAGTGGGCAATTGGGAGAAATGGAAATCAAGGGATCTACGTCTCCAGCTCCCCTGGCTCTTGCTTTAATGGAGGAATTTGATGAAATAATTTTTGCCACAAAAATACTTGAAGGTATTAATACAGTAATTTGGTATCAGGATAAAAGTTTTTTTGAAACCAGTTACCTTTATGCTGACACCAATTTTTTCAAGGTATTTAGCTTTCCTCTACTTGCCGGAGATCCTGAAACTGCATTGAGCAAGCCTTATTCTATGGTAATTAGCCGCTCTACTGCAAAAAAATATTTTGGCAATAAAAATCCTATAGGTGAGATCCTGCACGAAGCAGATGGAAGTGATTACACTATTACAGCTGTGGCAGAAGATGTACCTGAAAATTCACATTTCCATTTTGATTTTCTCGCCTCAATTAACACCTACAAGTGGACTTCAAATAACAATTGGCTCCTGGACCAATATTATACATACATCCTGTTGGAGAAAGGTGCTTCAGTAGAAAAAATGAATTCCAGGCTGGCTAAATTCTCCAGGAAATATATTAGTCCACAATTAAGCAAACAGTTTGGTATTAATATTAATGACTGGGATAAACTGAACAAGATGGTTTCATTTTACCTGGAGCCTCTAACAAAGATTTATTTATTTTCTGAAGCTGATCCTCAAATTGAACCCGTTTCAGATTTTCGAACAACCTATTTATTTGCTATTATTACTTTATTCATTCTAATCCAGGCTATATTAAACTTTTCAAGTCTTACTACTGCTAATTCTTCTATGCGTGCACGGGAAATTGGGATGCGCAAGGCAATGGGATCCCAGAGGCTGCAGATTTTCTTTCAGCTTCTAACTGAATCGGTAGTATTTAGTTTTATTGCAATGGTATTTGCCCTGGTAATGGTTGAACTTTTTCTGCCAAGCTTTAATCGTATTGTAGTTAAAAATCTTTCTGTAAGCTACTTCAAAGAATGGTTTGTAATTCCTTTACTCCTATTAACAACTGTATTCATTGGAACTTTAGCAGGAAGTTACTCTTCCTTATCAATTTCAGCATACAAAACCACTTCAACAATGCATGGAAATCTGGTATTGGGAAATCGAAACTTATGGTTCCGAACAGGACTTGTTGTATTTCAGCTCTTTATTGCTGTGTTTGTTATTTCCGGCACTTTGGTAATGTATTCTCATATAAATTATATCTCGAACAAAGACCCGGGGTTTGATAAGGAAAATGTACTTGTAATTGATAGGGCCTACGGTCTCGAAAAAGGCATATTTGAGTTTCAAAAGAAACTGGAATCAAATCCGAATATTCAACATGTTAGCATTAGCTCTACTGTTCCCTGTATGGATGACTGGATGGGTCTGGTTATGAGAAAAGAAGATGCCAATCGTGAAGATCTCATACATTTTAAACGCCTTATTGGAGACCAAAATATGCTTGAAACCTTTGGTTTTGAAGCCATAAAAGGAGAGTTTTTTCCAGATAATTCATCTGAAAGTAACTATCAGATTGTAATTAATGAAACTGCAGCCGAAAACCTCGGCTATGAAAATCCTGTCGGAAAAAAACTAATTATTCCGGGAAATTCATATGGTAAAGAATGGTCTTTTGAAATAGTTGCAGTGCTTAAGGATTTTCACATGAGCAATATGAATGAAAAAATTGAAAACCTGGCAATTTTTAATACACGGGAATTCTTTCCCAGGTATGTATCTCTGAAGTTTAGTTCAGGTAATCAGCAGAGTGTACTTTCATTTGTGGAAGAAACCTGGAAAGATTACGCGATAAATCAACCTTTTGAATTTTTCTTTCTTGAAGATAGTTTTAGTGAGATGCAATTTTCCGAAAAGAAGACTGCCAGCATTTTTTCAATATTCTCCTTCATCGCGTTATTTATTGCTGGAATAGGCGTTATAAGCCTGGCCTTCTTTTCAACGGAAAACAGAACTCGCGAAATTGGGATCAGAAAAACCATGGGTTCTTCTTCCTGCCAGTTAATCCAACTCTTCCTCCGTGATTTCGGCAAGTGGGTACTGATCGCCATCCTTTTAGCATGGCCTGCAGCCTTTATCTTTATGAAAACGTGGCTGTATAACTTTCCGTACCATAGCAACTTCCCATTCTGGTCACTGATAGTAGCAGGCATCTTTGTAACTCTTTTAACTTTCGTCAGCGTAGCATACCAAACTTCTAAAGCCACTCTGGGAAACCCGGTCAAGGCTATTCGACATGAATAATACAATGTTGCAGCTTGTAACCACACTCTAAATGGGGTTATGACTAAACAAAACGCAGGTCGTAACCACACTCTAAATGGGGTTGCGACTTATCAAAACGCAGATCGTAACCACACTCCAGGTGGGGTTGCGACTTCCATTCATTCTTTCTTACTAAATAGTACCTGGCTCATTGCAATTCCCAAATTGATTTTCTACATTTATTCCTTCAATAAATAAGGCAGATCTTACTTTTCTAACTATAAATCAATAAAAAATGAATCCTTCCACTTTCTTTAAATCTCTAATTACCCTGTCTACATTTTTATTCTTACTACCCGGAATATCATTTGCACAGGAAGACGAAACCGGCTACACTGAAAGTTGTACCAGTATCATGGTCGGAAAAAAAGCCAGTACAGATGGCTCTGTAATGACCAGTCATACCTGTGATGCATATTATCGTACCTGGCTGGATTTTGTTCCTTCAAAGCAGTACGAACCTGGTGACATGCATCCTGTAAAATGGGGAACTATGCATACCAGTTCTGCCTGGAGCGAGGAGAATGTTGAAATTAAGGGAGAGATACCAGAAGTTGAGAAAACCTTTGCATATTTAAACACTGCATATCCTTGCCTGAATGAGAAACAACTAGCTATTGGAGAAACAACTTTTGGTGGCAGAAGGGAATTGAGGAACAAAAATGGTCTTTTCACAATCGAAGAACTCGAAAGAATCGCACTGCAAAGATGTACAACAGCCCGGGATGCAATCAGATTAATTGGAGAGCTGGTAAAAGAATATGGGTATGGTGATTCAGGTGAATGCATTACCATTGCTGATAAAAATGAAGTCTGGCAGCTTGAAATCATGGGAGAAGGTCCGGATAAAATTGGTTCTGTTTGGGCAGCACAACGCATACCTGACGATCATGTGGGAATATCTGCAAACATCTGTAGAATTGCAGAAATTGATTTGAATAATAAGGATTATTTTATGGCTTCTGAAAACGTATTTAAAGTGGCAAAAAAGATGGGTTTCTGGGATGGAAAGGAAACATTTAAGTTCTGGGAAGCCTATGCCGGAAGAAAACCATTCAGTAGTAGGGAATATTATGTTCTCAACAGCCTTGCTCCTTCACTTGGGCTCAAATACGAAGATGAAGAATTGCCATTTTCTGTCAAGCCTGAAAAAAAAGTAGATATTCGCGATGTAATGGAATTTTACCGTACTACCTATGATGGCACCGAATGGGAAATGATAAAAAACCTGAAAGTATATGTGAAACGAAAGGATGAGAACGATAGTACCTATATCGATACTATAATCAGTCCTGCTGCACATCCCTGGATGGCAAGAGATAAACGAAACTTGCTAAACTCACTAGATTCAGGAATAGTGGTAAGAAACAGACCAATATCTGTTCAGTATTGTGCCTACTCGTGGATAGTACAACTAAGAGATTGGCTTCCTGATGAAGTAGGAGGAAGACTCTGGTTCGGACTTGACGTACCTCGTGAAAGCCCCAGGATTCCAATCTATGCTGGAAATTTGAGTCTTCCCCGGAGTTTTTCAGTATGCGGACAAGATCATTTCAGCCAGGAATCTGCCATGTGGGCTTTCCGCAGGGCAAACAGGCTCGCAACAGTGAACTGGGGACAGGGAAAAGAGATTATTGAGCCCCTGGTCATGGAATTTGAAAATAAAGCCTTTGATGAAATTGATTTCATAGAAAAAAAAGCCCTCGAACTCTTACAAATAGATAAAGAAAATGCTGAAAAGGGCATTGAATCAAATCTTGGAAGGGAGTTTCTTACCAGGTATTCAAATGATTTTGCCCGGGCTGCTGTAGAACGCTGGTGGGAGCTTGGTGATGAACTGTGGGTAAAATTTAAATGGAGCTTTTAAAACAGGTCGTAACCACACTCTAAATAGGGTTATGACTAACACAAATAAAGTACTGATAACCCGACTGAGAGTCTGGTTACCAGTTAGAGAACCAGGTCGTAACCACACTCCAGGTGGGGTTGCGACTTAAACATAAAAAAAATGCTTCTGGAAGAAGATCAATTATATCATATATTCAATCGTGGAAATAATTCATGTAAGATATTTTCAAAAAGAAAAACTATAAATTTTTCAAAGCTAAAATAGACGCATTTATTTCTCCATATTCCAGTATTCCTTATTTTCCTTATCTTCGATATTTCAAAACATAAACATCCTGCATATGATCTTGAGGGTACATAAACTCAGCAAATCCTACTACCGTGGAAAGCTGGAGATCCCGGC
>DAOWNN010000059.1 GCA_030642585.1 Bacteroidota bacterium
AAACCCCACCGGGGTAATGACTGATTCAAGAGATGGTCAAATATATAAAACCGTATTGATTGGAGATGATTGGTGGATGGCTGAAAATTTAAATTTCGGACTGGCTATTGATTCTTTTCATGGTGGCAGTGCTGGGGATGGAAGGCAGTCTGACAATGAGATTGATGAGAAATATTGTTATATGAACAATGATGAAAATTGTGATACTTATGGTGGTCTTTATTCCTGGAATGAAGCCATGAATTATGATTCTCTCGGTAGTCTCAGTGGAATCTGTCCCGATGGATGGCATATCCCATCAAAGGAAGATTTCAATGAATTGTTATTGCAATATCCCTCCTGTCCGGAGCTAAGACTTGAGGGTGCATCAGGATTTGAGTCTATGCTTGGGGGTTTTTGTTATCCACCAAATTATGCCAGCATTAACGAATTGGGTCTTTTTTGGAGTTCTTCATCAAATTCAGAGTATTCAGCATGGTATGTCCTTGTCAACAAGAGTGCCGGGGATGCGTTTAATCAGCTTGAAATTATTAAGAGAGGATTTTATGTGCGTTGCACAAAAGATCATGAAAAGTAAAATATTAATTTTAATATGGCAATGAACATTACATCAAATTTCGATGGGGGAAACATACGGGTGATTTCTGCTGAATCATCAAATAATATCCGGCTTGAAATCAGAAAAGATACAAATTCGGATTTTTCTCAATGGTTTTATTTCCGTTTGCAGGGAGCCGCCGGGTATCCCTGCAAAATGAATATTGAAAATGCTTCCGGTTCATTTGTTCCTGAGGGCTGGAAAAATTACAATGCATTTGCGTCTTATGATCGACTGCAATGGTTCCGGGTTCCTACCTCATATGATGGCAAAAATCTTAGAATCGAACATACACCCGAATTTAATTCAGTATTTTATTCCTATTTTGTACCATACTCATATGAGCAGCACCTGGATATGATCCATGCAGCTCAAATATCACATCTTTGTGTTCTTGAATCAATTGGTAAAACAACGCAGGACAGAAGTATTGATATGTTAACTATTGGGCACCCGGGAAAAGGGAAGAAAAAGATTTGGATTATTGCCCGACAACATCCAGGTGAAACTATGGCTTCATGGTTTATTGAGGGTTTTATCAATCGTTTGCTTGATGATGATGATCCGATTTCCAAAAAGTTGTTGGAAAATACCGTTTTTTATATTGTTCCGAATATAAATGTAGATGGAAGTATTTTAGGAAATCTAAGAGTAAATGCTCTTGGAGTCAATCTCAACAGGGAATGGGAGTCTCCAGATAAAGAGAAAAGTCCTGAGGTTTATTTTGTTCGTAATAAAATGGATGAAACGGGGGTAGATCTTAATCTTGACATTCATGGTGATGAAGATTTGCCCTATAACTTTACAGCATCTATTGAAGGAATTCCTGAATTTGATGATCGTTTAAAGTCTCTGCAAGATGTTTTTCTTTCAAAATGGAAAGAAATCAGCCCTGATTTTCAAACTGAATATGGTTATAAAAAAGACGAACCCGGAAAAGCCAATCTTAAAATTTGTTCCAAACAAATCGGAAGCCGGTTTAATTGTCTTTCTCTTACCATTGAAATGCCATTTAAGGATAATCAATTACTTCCAAATCCAATTACAGGCTGGTCTGCAGAAAGATCTGTTCGCTTTGGAGAATCTGTATTAAACCCTATTTACCATATTGTGAACAATTTATAATAATTATTAAACAGCATGCATAATAAAATTAATATTCAGGGTCTTTATGTCCTTTCTGGCTTGATTTTCATTTTATTCAGCCTTAGTTTTTTATCTGTTCGCATGGAAAAGAAATTAACACATGTTCTCAAAATTGAAAAAAAACATCTGCAAGCAAAGCTTGAAATTTCCAATGCGCAAGAATTAATTAACCGTAACAGACAGGAAATAGATGAACTCAACAGCGAAGTTAATCATCTTGCAGAGCAGATTAATACTTTGATATTTAATGCCAATGAAATAAATGACACAATTGTCAGATTTATGAACGAATCTCTGGCGAACCAGGAGACTCTGGATTCTTTAGAATTAATGGAAGACGCAATTGCACAAAATGAACATTTAATTGATTCTCTAAGTTTCGTTTTTGAAAATAAAAGCGATAATTTATTGAGTTTAATGAACAAGTTCAATAAAAATGAATTTGAATCAAAGCTGAAACAAAATAATAGCCTGGCCCTTCAGAAAGAGCTGTGGTGGTCTAAAATAATTGTGTTCATTTATTTGTCTTTTTCTATACTTGGTCTTATGCTTGGTGGGTTTATGCTTATCCGGGGCTTAATAAGTAAAACTAAACCAGAGGATCATGCTGTTTAGCTTATGTAATTTCTTGTTTTTATCTATTTTAAGTTTTTTCTGCAAGCTGTTTACTTTTCACTAAATTTGATCCCAACTTTTAATTTGAATTTAATTTATTATTATAACATTTATTATCCATGGGAAACAATAAACAAACAAAGGGAGTAATTGCTATTCTTACAGGGGGGGGAGATGTGCCGGGACTCAACCCAGCTATTCGGGCCATTACTATTAGGGCAAATCGAGAGGGATTCAGGGTTATTGGCTTAAGGCGTGGCTGGGCTGGTATTACAGAATTGATACGCGACAAAGATGCGGATAACAGCCTGAACTACATGCATCTAACTGACGATATTGTCAACCGGGCCGGACGAAGCGGGGGTACTTTTCTTCACTCTTCAAGGACAAAACCCAGCCATATGCCAAAAGATAAAGTACCCGATCATTTAACTGACACTTATAATAAAGACATAAATGACCTTACACCCGAGATAATTAAAAACCTTGAATGGCTTAAAGTAGATTTTTTAATCCCTATTGGCGGTGATGACACTTTGAGTTATGCTGTCCGTCTTTACCAGGAAGGTATTAAGATTGTTGCCATGCCCAAAACTATGGATAATGATGTGCCGGGAACAGACTATTGTATTGGGTTTAGTACCTGTATAACGCGAACAATAATGATGGCGAACAATTTGCGGACTTCGGCAGGCTCTCATGAAAGAATTTTAGTTATGGAGGTTTTTGGCCGGTATGCCGGATTTACAGCCATGCTACCTACTATGGCAGGTGCCGCAAACAGGTGTGTTATCCCTGAATATGAATTTGACATCAATCGCCTCACCGAATTACTGGTTGAAGACAGGAATATTAACCCAAGTAAATATTCTGTTTTACTCATTTCTGAAGGGGCTATGTTTAAGGGAGGGGAGATGACTTTTCAGGATGCGGAAAAAGATATGTTCGGGCATGCTAAACTTGGTGGTATTGGTGACCTGGTTTCGTCTGAAATTAAAAATCTTTCTGCAAAATTTAACAACGGTCATCCCATTAATGTAATCAATCAAAAATTAGGATATCTTGTTCGGGGTGGAGATCCTGATGCAATTGACTCTATCGTTCCTATGGCATATGGAAATCTTGCTCTTGATTTAATTCTTGGGGGCTTTCATGGCAGATTAGTGGTTTTGAAAAATGGTCGTTATGATGATGTGCCTCTGGACGTGGTAACCAGTACAAAAAAAGTAGTAAACCTGGAAAAATACTATAACGCTAAACGTTTGCGCCCCCATTATCATCGCTTTGAAATGAAGCCTTTGTTTTTAATGGCAGCAGACAGTTAACTGATTAATTTATTGTGAGGGCAGTAATACAAAGAGTTCAAAAAGCTACCGTTAGTATTGATAACAAAGTTAAGTCGGAAATTAATTCCGGGCTGTTGATTCTATTGGGTATTGAGGAAAATGATACCAGTGAAGATGTTGACTGGTTATGTAAAAAAATCTCCCTGCTTAGAATTTTTCCTGATGAGAACGGGGCAATGAACCTTTCGGTAAATGAAGTGGCAGGTGATATTATGGTAATTAGTCAATTTACTCTTCATGCAAAAACAAAAAAGGGAAATCGTCCTTCATTCATTAAGGCTGCACGACCCGAAATCGCAATTCCTCTTTATGAAGAGTTTATAAAAACCCAGGAACAATTAATTGGAAAAGAGGTTAAAAAAGGAGAGTTTGGTGCACATATGCAAGTAGCATTAATAAACGATGGGCCCGTAACTATACTAATAGATACTAAAAATAAAGAATGAATATGCAGGTTCTTTTTGATAAATTTAATAAAACTTTTGATCCGATAAAAGTGCGTGAACAGGCTAATGGTTTATTGCTGGACAGCCTGAAAGAAATGAATGTATCTAATCTTAAGCTGTTGATGGGGCTCATAGACCTCACCACTTTGAATTCTACAGACTCTGACAGCAGGGCTAAAGATTTTTGTTCAAAAGTAAACAATTTTAATGCGAACTTTAATAACATTCCAAACGTGGCGGGAATTTGCGTGTTTCCTTCTTTGGTCAAGGTGATACACGAAAATCTCAAAGAAAAAGGTGTGGAAATTGTTTCTGTTGCTGCAGGTTTTCCTGCTTCTCAGACCTTTCTTGAAATAAAGCTTGAGGAATCAAGGCTGGCCGTAAAAGCCGGAGCCACAGAAATTGATATTGTACTGAATCTTGGTCAATTGGCCGAAAAAAACTATGTTGCCGTACATGATGAGGTTCGACAAATAAAAGCTGCTATTGGAGATGCAAAATTAAAAGTCATTTTGGAAACAGGAGTTTTGTCAGATTACAATTTAATCTGGAAAGCTTCGATTCTGGCAATGGATGCAGGGGCAGATTTCATCAAAACATCTACGGGGAAATTAAACCCGGCAGCTACCCCGGATGCCTTCCTTGTGATGGCTATTGCAATATCTGAATTTTATCAAACTACAGGAACAAAAATTGGTATTAAGCCCGCAGGGGGAATTTCTTCAGTCGAAGACGCTTTGGTCTATTTTTATATCGTGAAAACGATTCTTGGCAAATCCTGGTTAAATAAATCTTTATTCAGGCTTGGCGCAAGCCGGCTTACTAATCAATTACTATCAGGAATATATGAACTAATGGGTGGAAAAAATTCTCTTCAGCCCTATTTTTAAGCTCCCGGAACAAGCTATATTGTGATTTGATTTTCTTTATCTTTGTCAAAATTATTCGGTCATGGATTGGATTAAAGTGCCATTGTGGGAAAATGATTTTGCTATTCAACAAGATTCTCTTGTTTATGCTGACACTCTGGCTTTTTCAGATTCATTAAACTTTGATACCATTCCTGTATTAATCAAACCTGATTCATTTTTCACAAAATTAGCGGACTCATCCAACATTCTTTCTGGTGATACCATCACATCTAACTTAATTATTAAGCTTGAGGGTGTTGACACACAGGAAGCCAGTAAGCAAGACTCTCTTGTTCCTGCCCAAAGAGTTATTCAAACAGAAGCCCCGGCCACCTCAGAATTCTTAAAAGAAGACCCCGTTTTTGCTTATGACTATATTCCTATTCAGGCAGATCAAATATTATTCTGGCCCAGGTTTCCTTTCCCGCAAGAAATCTTTTCGATAAAAGACATTAGTCATAAACCAAAACAGCTTGATTTTTTCATTTATGAAAAGAAAAACAAATCTGTTAAGGCAACAATGTCAAAACCCGGGAACAAGTCTGATATTTTGATTCATAATCGTAATTCTGACAATAATTCAGGATGGCTTTTGGGAGTATTCCTTGTCATATTTATTCTGCTGGCCAGGATGAAACTGTTTTTCGGGAAATATATTCAACCGATTATAAATTCAGGTCTCAGCTATCATGCTACACAAAATCTTTACAGAAATCGTAACAGTCTTTATTATCAGGCAGGATTGAATCTCGATTTTATTTTTTTCTTAAGTACTGGCGTTTTTGTATTTCAATTGCTCAATTATTATAAAGTAATATCGCTAACATTTCTGCCGGTTCTTTTTGTCGTCATTATAATTCTTTTGGCCTGGCTAACTGTGAGATACCTGGTGTGTAGATTAATAGGGCTTGTTTCATTAAACACTACACTATTCGATGAATACTTTCATTCCATATTAATTTACAATAAAAATATTGGCTTATTCCTTATTCCAATTACCCTGGGTATAGCCTATATTGACCCGGTTTTTAATAAAATATTTGTTTTTATCGGATTTGGAATTGTTTTAATAGCCTATACCATGAGGGCTATCCGGCTTATTCGATTATTTATTTCAAAAAGAATTTCATGGTTTTATTCTATTTTGTATCTTTGCGCCTTGGAAATTTTACCTGTTTTATTGTTAATGAAGGTATTATTTCTTAATAAATGAGAGTAATCATATTCTTTTAATTAAACCACAAAGTCTTGAAAATAAAAAGAATATTGGTCTCACAACCTGAGCCCTCTAACGGAAAATCACCTTACTTTGATCTCGCTGAAAAGCACAATCTAAAAATTGAATTCAGGTCTTTTATTCATATAGAAGGGATTTCTATTAAAAATTTCAGGCAAACCAGGGTAAGTATCAATGATCATTCTGCTGTAATTTTTACAAGTAAAACTGCTATAGATCACTTTTTCCGTGTTGCCGAGGAAATGAGAGTCTCCATCCCCGATGGAATGAAATATTTTTGTGTGTCAGAAACCATCGCTCATTACCTGCAAGTATATATTGTTTATCGCAAAAGAAAGATCTTTTACGCGAAAGGGAAATTTGCAGATTTAATGGATTTGATTGTGAAAAATAAGGAAGAGCAATTCTTTTGTCCTCTTTCAGACATGCATAATTCTGAAATTCCCGACCTGTTAGAAAAGAGTAAAATTAATTATACAAAAGCTGTACTTTATAAAACAGTTTGCAGTGATCTTTCTGACCTTGCAGCAGAAAAGTATGATATTCTGGTATTTTATAGTCCAACGGGTATTAAATCTCTTATTCATAATTTTCCGGATTGGAAGCAAGAAGAAACCAAGATTGCTTCTTTTGGGCCAACAACTGCCAGGGCTGTAACAGGTGCAGGCTTTAGACTGGATATTTCAGCTCCAAACCCCAGGGCGCCCTCAATGACCATGGCTCTTGAACAATTTATAAAGGAACACAACAAAAACAACAGATAGGGTATCCTGACGAATTTTGTCATTTGTGCAATATGATTTCAATTTATTCGTGAAACCATATTTTACACTATTTAATTCTTCTCCGGTGTTAAATAATTCTTTTAAAAAACAGGAGCGGCTTACAGGTAAAAAAAACTTCGAAAAGCTTTTAACTGAAGGACAACGTGTTTACTTGTTCCCTTTTACAGTTTATTGGACATATTTATCTGATCAAAAACCACCTGTTCGAATTGCTATCAGCATTCCAAAAAGAAAGTTTAAGCTGGCCACTGAAAGAAACTTGTTAAGAAGGAGAGTACGGGAATCATATCGCACTAACAAGCACAAACTAAATGAAGTAGTCCAGAACAGGAGTCTGCAGCTTCATATACTTATTGTTTATGTATCAGGCGATATTCTGGAATTTGAAATAATAAACCGGAAAATTATTGATGTATTAAATCATTTAGTAAAAACTCTTTTAAAAGACTAACTGGTGTCAGATTAAAATAACTGTTTGTTTGTATGTAAATTTTACAAATAATGAAAAAGGGGTTAAATTATATTTTTATTGGTCTGGTTCGCTTTTATCAGCTCTCTGTTTCCCCCCTCCTGCCCTCATCATGCAGATATACACCAACATGTTCAAATTATAGTCTTGAGGCTCTAAAAAAACATGGTCCGTTTAAAGGGGGATGGCTTTCCATAAAGCGATTTCTTTCCTGCAATCCCTGGGGAGGTCATGGTCATGATCCTGTTCCATAAGTCGGATTAATAAGCAATGTATGATCAGATTTTTTTTCTAACCTGCCTGTTAAAAATTGTTAATCAAACTAAATCTTCACTTATTCCGGATAAAATTCCCTATTTTGTCGCCTTCATAAAAGCATAATAATATAAGTTTTAAATATAATGGCACTTTTTTCTAAATACTCAAAATCCCATATTAAGGTCGCTGCATTTGGCATAATGCTTATTATCATTTCGGTGGGGCTTCTTTCTTTCAGCGAAAGTCGTGATTTTAAACTGGTAAAAAATTTAGAGGTTTTTTCAAATCTCTTTCGGGAGTTGAATTATTATTATGTAGATGATCCGAATCCGGAAAAACTTATTCAGACAGGGATAAATGCCATGCTCAAAACCCTTGACCCTTATACTGTATATATATCAGAAGAAGACCTGGATGATTTTAAATTTACTACAACCGGGCATTATGGTGGTGTGGGTTCTCTTATTAGAAAAAAGGGAGATTACATACTAATTACTGATGTTTATCAAGGTTTTCCTGCGGACAAATCGGGATTGAAAACCGGAGATTTGATAGTGTCTGTAGGTGGAATATCAATAAAGGGTATGAGCAGCTCAGAAGTTAGTGAGCTATTAAAGGGCCTTCCAGGATCCATCGTTGAAATAAGTATTAAGCGTTACGGAAGCGAAGAAGCCGTTTCATTCAAACTTGAAAGAAAAGAAATTAATATTCCCAACGTTCCCTATTACGGATTAGTAAATGACGGAATTGCTTACATAAGATTGTCAAATTTCAGGACTGGTTCAGGCAAGGAGGTTCGTAAAGCATTAAATGACCTGAAAAATAATTATGGGGCAGAAGCTTTAATTATTGACCTTAGAGGAAATCCCGGAGGCTTGTTAATGGAGGCTGTTGAAATATCTAACCTGTTTGTAGCACGAGGAGAGGAAATAGTAAGTACCCGGGGTAAAATTGAAGAGTATTATCATAGCTATCAGGCTCCCAATCAACCGGTGGCTGAAAAAATGCCTCTTGTTATTTTAGTTGACAGGGGTTCTGCTTCAGCCTCAGAGATTGTTGCAGGGTCATTACAGGATCTGGACAGGGGAATTATTATTGGTGAAAGAACGTATGGTAAGGGCCTGGTTCAAACCACTCGTCCGCTTGGATATAATAACCAATTGAAAGTAACAACTGCAAAATATTATATTCCCAGTGGAAGATGTATTCAGGCGGTGGATTATTCCCATAGAAACGAAGATGGAAGTGTCGGACATATTCCTGATTCTTTAATATCTATGTTCAAAACCCGTAACGGCAGGACTGTTTATGATGGTGGAGGCATATTGCCTGACATTGAGGTTGTGGCAGGAGATGTCGGATTGATTACATTCAATCTTTATACCCAGGATTTGTTTTTTGATTTTTCCACAAAATTTGCATCAGAAAATCCTGAAATTCTTTCCCCTTCAGACTTTGAGTTTAGTGAAGAAGACTTTCTTTCTTTTTGTGATTTTGTTGTGGAAAAAGATTTTCATTATGAAATTCAAACCAATTCTGCTTACGAGTCGTTAATTAAAGCCGCCAAAAAAGATAATTTATACGAAAATAACCAGGATGCTTTTCGGCATCTAAAAAGCCTCCTTAAACACGACCTTAACGCATGTCTTCGGGATCATAAAGAAGAAATTATACAATTCCTTACTAGTGAGATTTCCGGAAGGTATTATTACCAGGCGGGCAGTATTGAAAGTTCTCTGAAGTGGGATGATGATATAAAAGCCGCTATAGGGGTATTGTCAAATATGGATGAATATCTTTCTATTCTGAACGTACAGCAACCCGATAAAGTACTTGCAAAAACAAATTAAGGGTTTATCTTTTACTCGATGAACTAACAAGTAGTGGTCTAATGAGTACCTTACAATTAAACCCAATATTATGCGGTACGAAAGGTGCTACTACTCCATTAGTCGTAAGGCTACGGACCTCTT
>DAOWNN010000105.1 GCA_030642585.1 Bacteroidota bacterium
ATTTTCCAGGAAAACCAGAGTAAATAAACTTAAGCGATGACTGTATTATAGCTACATCGAATAGTGGACTTACCCGGGGCTATTAATATTCAAGCCCTACAGGCTTGTTATAGTATTTTTGATCTTTAGCACCAAGGGTGCAAAATATACTAGCCAGGGGCATCGCCCCTGGTACTAGACAAACCATCAAACAGGTTCGTAGCATCTGGTTTAATAGCGGGATAATGTTTCCCGGACCGCATGAAACAGGGCTACTTTTTTGTTTTGGCGAGACACCCAAAAAGCAATACTATTTTGGCTAATTTTTAAATTCTTTAATGAAGTTTAGTGTGATAACAACTATTTCAGGTCGGTTACCGATTCTTACCGGTGGCCCCCAGGTTCCGAATCCGGATGAAACGTAATAGTGTGTATTCCCGATTTTCTTATAACCCCAGCTGATTTCAAATATCTTATTAGTTATAAATTGGAAAGGCCAGATTTGTCCGTGGTGTGTATGCCCTGAAATTTGCAGATCTGCGCCAGCCTTCCAATTAGCATGTATAATTTTCCGCTGGATGAATCTATAAATGCGTTCAGATTGACAGGAAAAGGGATCAGGGAAAGAATATCAATTATTTAAAATCAAACTGATTGAATTTTTTCTTTCCTTTCAGGTAATAGCTTAAAATCATGCTACCCTTAAACACATGGTCTGGAAAAGCTCTGTTATGTTCCTGGTTTATTATTCGAAATTTCCTGTATTTTCGGATAGCTCTGTAAAAACTAAAATGAGCTTTCAAGACAGCATAAAAGTATTTGGGCTTCAGGCTGAGTAAATATTTTATAGCAGCGATACCATCCAGGATCATTCTGGGAATAAGTATTGGAATCAATTTATTGCCGGGGAGGTTTTTATACAATAAGATGAGGTTGTTTCTGAAGTTTAAAAACAATTTATAAGGATGTTCATTTGGCAGGCTTCCTCCTCCAACGTGAAAGACACTTGATTCAGGGGTGAACATAATTTTATATCCCTTGTTCTTCAACCTCCAGCAAAGGTCAATTTCTTCCATATGTGCGAAGAAAAAGCCATCGAATCCACCAAGCATATGAAAAAGCTCGGCACGGATAGCCAGGCAAGCTCCTGTAGCCCAGAAAACCTCAGTTAATTGATCATATTGCCCTTCGTCCTTTTCAATTTTACTAAGTACCCTCCCCCTGCAAAAAGGGTAGCCATATTGATCAATGAATCCTCCTGCTGCACCTGCATATTCGAAATTTTCTTTTTCACGAAAAGATCTGATCTTGGGCATTGCTGCAGCAATAGTCGGATCATTTTCCAGAACATCTGTGATTGTTTGCTCCCAATTTTCGCTTACCTCAACATCTGAATTCAGAAGTATATAATATTTTGCTTTTACTTGCTGAAGGGCCTTGTTGTAACCTTCTGCAAAGCCATAATTTTTCTCAAGTTCAATCAGCCTAATGTCAGGGAATTCTGATTTCAGAAAGATAAGCGAATCATCTGTTGATCCGTTGTCAGCTACTACAATTTCGGTATCCCCTTTATCGGTATATTTTATAACTGAAGGGAGAAATTGCTTAAGATACTGTTTCCCATTCCAGTTCAATATTACTACTGAGGTTTTGATCATATCTTTTCCAGGCTGACTTTTCTAATTATTAATTTTGAGAATTGTTAAAATTAAGTGTTTTCTCTGAATTAAAAGTAATTTAAAAACCTTTAGAGTAAAAAAGTGCTGTTAATTAATTAACAGAAGAATTCCTTTCTTAAGTTTAAAATAGAATGGAATAAGTATCATACCACCCAGCTCCTTGTATTACTTAAGACTACCCTGGTTTAGGAGGTGAATTTGATGTTAGAATACCCAATATGTTTTCTAATCAGACCACGCCCAGTGGTCAGACTAGTATATACTCTTACAGATACATAAACTTATTAATATTCTTAAGGAACTCAGGAAAAAGATTCGGATTGGCTGCCACAATTTCTTCTCCAAATAAATAATTATCCCCTCCTGAAAAATCGCTTATAAGACCTCCAGCCTGTTTAACGATCAACACACCGGCGGCTACGTCCCATGGCTTAAGATCATATTCATAATAACCATCAATCTGTCCTCGGGCCAGGTAGGCAAGGTCGGTTGCCGCAGAGCCAAAACTCCTTAGCGCCTGGGCATTTTTCATGAAAAAATTCATGCTATTAATAAATGGTTTCAGACGTGAGAAATTTGAATAAGGGAATCCTGTAGAGATCATTGAATCCTGGATTTTACTCATTTTTGAAACAGAAATCATTTTATGATTGCAGTAGGCAGGTGCATTCTTCCATGAAAAAAAAGCTTCATCTGCCCCAATTTCATAAATCACTCCCAGAACAATTTCTTGCTTATGCATTAAGGCAATGCTGACGGAATATGGAAAAAGGCCGTGAATGAAGTTGGTGGTTCCATCCAAAGGATCTACTATCCACTGGTAAGATTTACCTTCCACATTATGGGTATTTTCTTCTCCAATGAATCCGGCTCCCGGAATAAGAGGTTCCAGTTTGCTGAAAATAAGTTCTTCAGACCCTTTGTCTACATAACTGACAAAATCATGGAATCCTTTTTTTTCTATGAATTCAGGTTTAAATCCTTCACGTTCTTTGCGAATAAATTCTGCAGCAGAATGGGCAATATCCAGAACAGTGTAGCATATATCTTTAAGCTTGAGCATATAACAAATTCAAGTATTAAGAAAGCTGTATTGAATTATTGCAAACAAAATTAATTCGATCTATTCCCTAAAAACCGGTAATGCTCCATCTGAGAATTGATTTTCTTGCCTCCCGTTTTTTTGTACTGATTACCCTGGCTATCATTTATTATTCTGGCCTTCACATTGTCTGATAAATGAAGCTCAATAATATGTCTGAGTTCCTTTTGCAAGTCCGGATTCAGGATAGGAGATACAACTTCAACGCGGTGATCAAGGTTCCTGGTCATCCAGTCGGCTGAAGAAATATAATATAATTCATTACCATCATTTTCAAAAATAAAAATCCTGGAGTGCTCAAGAAACCTGCCTACAATACATGTAGCTTTAATATTATCACTCAGTCCTGGTACTTCGGGTATAAGTGAACAAATACCCCTTATGATGAGTGTGATTTGAACACCCGCCTGGCTTGCCAGGTATAGCTTGCTGATCATTTTACGGTCAACCAAATTGTTGAGCTTAAGGATAATAGAGGCCTTTTTGCCATTTTTTGCATTTTCCACTTCATTATCAATAAGATCTACCAGTCCGATTCTCATAAATACCGGAGACAAAAGAAGGTAATTGAGCTGTATAGGTTTATAAGGGAATTCAATGAAATTAAAGATCGTTCTTACATCCCTTGTTATTTGTTTATGAGCAGTGAAAAGGCTGACATCAGAGTAAACCCGCGCTGTCCCTTCATGAAAATTCCCGGTACTGATACAGGAAGTATACCGGGTCTTTTCATGTTTATGAATTTTCCGGCCAATGAGTAATAATTTTGCGTGGACTTTTAGCCCCGGAATTCCAAAAATAACTTTAGCACCTGCTTCCTCCAGTTTTTTCGACCAATATATATTTGATTCTTCATCAAACCGGGCCTGGAGTTCTATAATAACTGTCACTTCTTTGCCGTTGAGACTGGCATTGATCAGTGTATTGATAACTTTAGACACTCTGGCAACCCGGTATAAGGTAATCCTAATAGAAGTAACAGTAGGATCTATAGCGGCCTCACGCAAAAGATTCACAAAATGTAAAAAATTGTGATAAGGGAAATAAACAAGGATATCTTTTTTGTCGATCATGTCAAGTATGCTCTCTTCAGGACTAAAGGCCGGATGGGTAAGGGGTTTGAGCTTTTGATATTCAAGATGTTTTGGGCCGATATTGGGGAATTCCATAAAGTCTTTAAAATTGTGGTAACGACCACCGGGAATCAGATTGTCATCGGTATCAATTTTGAGCTGGGTTTTCAGGAATCCCATTAGGTCAGGGTCCATTTTTTTATCATAAACAAAGCGCACCGGCTGTCCCTTTTTTCTGCCTTTCACTCCCTTTGAAATTTTCTCAAGAAAGCCTTTTGTAAGATCATTGTCAATGTCCAGTTCGGCATCTCTTGTGATTTTTATAGTGTAGGAATCAAAATTTGTATAAGGAAACTTTCTGAAAATATATTTCATCTGGGATCTTATAACATCATCGAGGAGAATAATAAATTTTTTGTTTCCTTCGCTAGGCAACTGAATAAAACGTGGGAGGTTTTTCCGGGGTAATTCCATTAATGTATATTCAAATTTCCCATCAGGTTTGTCTTCAGAAAGTTTTGTGGCAAGATAAATGGATTTATCTTTTAGGGGAGGAAAACTTTTCGCATTATTAAGCATAATTGGGCTGATCACCGGGAGTAAGTATTCGATAAAATAATCTTTCACGAACTCTTGTTGCTTCTTATTCAGTTTTTTTTCGTTAATAATAAATATTCCTTCTTTTTCAAGCTCCTCAAGAAGTGCATGATAAATATCATCGAAGAGATTTTGGAGCTCTAAAACTTTTTTCTGGATTTGTTTTAATAGTATTTTAGGTTTTTCATGAGTGAGTTTACTGGTGTCCACTTTCAATTCGCTAAGTCGCTTTACCGAAGCAACCCTGACTTTAAAAAATTCATCCAGATTGTTAGAAAAAATTCCAAGGAATCGGAACCTTTCAACCAGGGGGACATTTTTATCAGCAGCCTCCTGGAGTACTGCATGATTGAATGTAAGCCAGCTAAGTTCCCGGTTAATAAAATCTCTTCTAATTTCCATTTTAATAACCTTTAGGAATGATTTTTTTTAGGATAATTGAATTCATGATCAATCAAAAGATCCGGACCAATTTTCTCCCAGCTATCCGTGTTAAATTCCAGCCATACATAGGCTGATGTTGGCACATTGTCAAGATATTCAGGAAGATAATAATTTGCAAGTTCGGTAAATCCTGGGTTATGTCCAAAGATTGCCAGGTGATTAAAATTATTATCCTGCTTTTTTAGCAATTTGAGAATTGAATTTGGGTTTCCCAGGTACAGCTCATCCAGAATTTTTATTTTTTCAAAGCTATGATCCATAGTTCTGGCATATATCACAGCTGTGTATAAGGCCCGGTTTGCCGGACTACTAAGGAAAAGATCCGGAGCATGAAGTTTCTTTTTCAGCGATACAGCCATTTTATATGCATCTGCATATGCTCTCAACTTCAAAGGTCTGTCATAATCAGTTAGATTCATGAAATCCCAATCAGATTTCCCGTGGCGCACAATAGTAAGGGTTTTACTCATTTAGCTCTTTATTAATGAAGTTAAATTGCTACAGAAGTTGGCTGGCTAATTCTGCCAGGTAGCTTCTTTCTCCCTTTATCAGGTTAACATGGGCAAAGATATCCTGACCTTTCATTTTATCTGTAAGGTAGGTAAGTCCGTTTGATCCGGCATCCAGATAAGGGGAGTCAATTTGCTCAATATCTCCGGTAAATATCATTTTTGTTCCTTCTCCAGCACGGGTAATGATAGTTTTTATTTCGTGCGGGGTAAGGTTTTGAGCCTCGTCAACGATAAAGAAGATGTGTGAGAGGCTTCTGCCTCTGATGTAGGCCAGTGGAGTGATCACCAGTTTTTCTTCTTTCAACATGTCTTCAATTTTCTGATAATCTTTACTCTGTGGACTGAATTTATTCTTTATAACAGTAAGATTATCGAAAAGAGGTTGCATATATGGACCAATTTTTTCACTTACATCCCCTGGAAGAAACCCGAGATCACGGTTAGCCAGGGGAACAATGGGCCGGGCAAGGAAGATTTGCTTGAAATTTCTTCGTTGATGCAGTGCAGCAGCAAGAGCCAGCAGGGTTTTACCGGTACCTGCTTTTCCTGTTAAGGCCACCAGCTGAATTTCAGGACGACAAAGGGCATCAATAGAAAAAGTCTGTTCAGCATTTCTGGGTTCAATCCCAAAAGCAATTGTCTTTTCAATGCGGTTCATCACTTTCTCTATCGGATTATAATGAGTAAGAACACTGGATTTATCGCTTTTCATAATATAATACTCATGGGCGAAAGGCTTTATCTCCAACTTGAAGTCCTTTACCGGAACCCCTTCCTTTTCGTCATAAAGACGGGAAATGAGTTCTGAATCAAGGTTTTCAAGGGTAGTGAGTGTACGATATAAATCTTCCAGGTTAGAAACCTTATCTGTCTCATAATCCTGAGCCTGTATCCCCAGGGACTTAGCTTTCATCCGCAGGTTCATATCTTTGGTAACCAGAACGACCTGATTGTCAGGATTCTTTTCGGTAACATAATCCGCAATAACCAGGATCCTGTGATCTGGGGTCTTCTCAGGAAAAGATTCGCTCACCTTCTCACCAAAGGGTTTACCAGTTTCAATAAATAATTTGCCTTTATCCTTTCCCAATGAAACTCCCTGAGTAAATAATTTATCTCCTGAAAGTTTATCGAGCTCCCGGGTGAGTTCCCTGGCATGAAAATTTATCTGGTTGTTCCCTTTTTTGAATTTGTCAAGCTCCTCGAGAACAACAATAGGTATAATAATGTCATTTTCCTCAAAATTGTAAATACATTCATAGTCATGAAGAAGAACATTGGTGTCTAAAACAAAAAATTTCTTGATCTTTTTTTTCATCTGTTTATATCTTACATATTTAGTTCTTTAAAAATACTAAATTTATTGCTTTATTCATGAAACTGAAATTTCAAAAACGCAATGATTTGAAATTTATATTTTGAATTAACCCCGATAGCTTGTGCCAATTTTTCGGGAATGTAGCGTATCGGGATAAATGAGTCAAACCCTGAAATTTTAAAAGATTATGGAAGTATTGAAGGCTCTTTTTACACGCAGGAGTATACGCAGATATACAACTGAAACTATTACGAAAGATTCAATGGAGACATTGCTAAAAGCAGGGATGTATGCACCTTCGGCTGTTAATTGCCAGCCATGGCATTTTATAGTGGTGGAATCGAGGGAGCGATTGCTGGAAATCACAAAAATTCACCCTTATGCTCAAATGCTAAAACAGGCTGCTGCGGCTATTCTGATTCTTGGAGATGAAAACCTGGAACATGCTCCGGGATATTGGGCGGTGGATTGTGGTGCTGCAACAGAAAATATTTTACTTGCAGCACATGGCATGGGACTGGGTGGAGTATGGATAGGTATCCATCCCCGCCAAGAAAGAAAAAAAGCCTTTAGTGAATTGTTTCAATTGCCTTCCCATATTCATCCTTTTGCCCTTGTTTCCCTTGGCTATCCTGCCGAAACAAAGGAAGTGGAAAACCGGTTTGTTCGTGATAAGGTCCATTACAACCAATGGTAAAGAAGAAAATATCAAAAATGGCTTGGACCTATGAAGAAACACTGGAGTTTCTTTTCATGCAGTTGCCAATGTTTCAGCGAATAGGTAAAGCTGCTTATAAGGCAAACCTGAACAATACCCTTAGCCTGGATAAATACTTTAGCTTTCCTCATAAGTCTTTTAAAACCCTGCATATTGCAGGAACCAATGGAAAGGGCTCGGTAGCTCATATGCTGGCTTCTGTTTTGCAGGAG
>DAOWNN010000115.1 GCA_030642585.1 Bacteroidota bacterium
GAAAAAACATCTGGATAGTTTCATGTCCCTGGTAAAAGTAGTAGTGGATCATTCAAATACTGCAAATTTAAAAGATCTTGCAAGGAAATACCATCTACATGTGAAAGCAGTAGAGAATGAAGATGGGAAAATTGCTTCTGAACTTTTGAGGGAATAGGATAAGTGTCAAGTCAGCAAAGGACTTCCTGCCGGCAGGCAAGGTAGCCCCAAACAATTTAATTTTAAGCTACTCAATAATCAATTTTGAACTATAATGAATATTTTCAGAATCAATTAAAAGTAAATACATTCCATTAGGCAAATCCAATTCAATGCTGTGCTGACCAGATTTAAGCATTTTACTAAACAACTTTTTTCCTGTAACAGAGAGGATAGTCAGTTGTGAAATTTGCTCATCTTTGTTAATAGAAATATTTAGAAGTCCGTTTTTTAAGGGATTAGGATATATCTGAATATTTTGCTTACTCATGTCAGAACCTACTGAAGAAGCACTTGAGACAGTGAACCCTTTTACTACCGGTTCGGCCGCCTGAATTGAATCATTTCCGGGTTGAGATGCTGTAATATTGGCTGTTCCTGCTCCTGTAATATGTATCATCCCGCTTACAATGGTAGCCACAGATTCATTATCGCTGGAATAAGTTATAGTCAAATCCCGATTGGAAACGGCACCCGGATCAAAATCCGAATCTCCGACATTCTTTTCAGGCAAGTTATTAAAGCTGATTACCTGACTGTATTTCACATAAAAGCTCAATGAATTTTCTGAAGAAGTATCTGGCACATAAGCTTGCCCGTCATTTTTGCTGTAGTATTCAAAAACCCGTGCTGTATACTTTTCTCCTAACTGTAAGTTTGAGATATTTACACATGTATCTGTATCGCTATATACACAAAACCAATCTGATGTATTAATTTGGTCTCCACTACCAAAAACTGTGTCAGCAATGTAGTAGGAATCATTTTCCGGGAGGTCTTCTGTAACATCATCAAGCTTCAGGAAAACACTTCTTTTATCTCCACTTCCTTTATTCCAGCTTATTATTACAGATGTATCGCTATTGGAGTACATAGATAGATCCTTTGCCTGGGATGCCGAAAATAAAGTGTAAAGACGAGGCAGAGGTAATAGATAATATTCTAAACCGTAGTCAAAGTTTTTACGGATTTGAAATTTATATGTTTGAAAATCGCTAATACTACTTGTAGGACTAAAACAATATTCGGTTTCAACAAAAGATTCAGCATTGATGGTTTCTGTAATTTGCTCACTGCTATCAATAAGAAATCCCCCTTGAAAAGTTCCATTGCTTCCCACATAATTATAATATACGGGAGTGCTGTCATTAATAAAACTTGAGTTAAAAAGTTGAAAATCGTTAGTGTCAGACCGGTTTATAGGTTCCCAGGTAATTTCATCTTTTGAATAATAAAACCGTACTACTTGTGTATTACTCATTGGACCGCCTTGATTAAATTTTTCAACACGAAGCCGTAAGATGGAATCACCCCTAAGGCTTAAGGATTTATCCAGGCCAGCAATAAAAGTTGCAGTTGTGTCAGTCCCATTATCTGCCCGCCATCTCCAGTGTCCCTGTTTTGTATTAGACCAGGCTTGTATTGAAATTGTTACAACAAGAATAATTAGAACTATTTTTTTCATTTTATGTTTAATTTTAAGTTAGGGTATGGCTTTTCAGTGCGAAAACAAAGCTAATTGAAACCTGCAACAGAAAAAATGATTATTAGCATACTTATCTGTTATTTTATTTTGTACCAGGATTAAAATGAAGTTTGGTATTCAGGATAAAACTTAAATCTGATTTTTTTTGTGCAATAATCTTACCATTGGCATCAATAAACCCCGAAATTCCCATATTACTATTTACGATTACCGGAATATGATTTTCCATTGCACGGAAACGGTTAAAATAAAAATGATGCTGAACTACTTGAGTGCCTGCAAACCAGCCGTCATTGCTCATTACAACAAGCAGGTTAATACCTTTTCTTTTTAATTCCCGTGTAGCCCCTGGAAGTAGTGACTCATTACAGATCATAACTCCAAATTTCCCTAAAGGTGTTTGTAAAATATTCCTCTGGCTACCAGGCAATATATTATCCATCAATCCCTCTGCCAAAAAAGAAAGTTTTGCTTTGCTTAAGCCAGGAAACAATGGTTTTTCTAAAGCACTTAACAGATCAATTTTATCATATTGTCCTGTTAGAATACCATCCCCGTCAAATAGTAAAGCTGAATTATAAACTTCCTCTTCACTGTGACCTTTCTGTAACATTCCGATGAGTTGATAAGAATTGGTCCGAACAGAAAAAATATTTTCAAGAAAAGGATCATTTTCACTATATGTCCAGGGAACAGCCGTTTCAGACCAGACAATCAGATCAGGGTTGAGCTTTGCCGCTTCTTTGTTGAGAGCAAAAAAAATGTTTACCAGGGAGTCACCTGTTTGATCATTCCAACGCATATCAGCGGCAATGTTTTCTGAAAGTAAAGCTACTTTTATAGTCTCATCTCCAGGAAGTGCCTGTTTACTCCTGGATAACAAAGTCCCAATAGAAATATTAAGCAGGAATAAACCAATAGCCACAAATAAAAAAAACCTTTTTCTCCTGATAAGATAATACACCAGGAAAAAATTCACTAAAACCAATATTGCTGAAAGGATATAAACACTGCCCAGGGAAACTATCCCAATTAAGGGAAGCACTTTTGCCTGACTGATAGCAATAGGGTAGCTGAACCAGGGAAAAGAATTCCCAAATATCTTGTCTTTAAATAATTCCAAACCAACCCAGACAATTGTTCCAGTAAGAATATGTATCAAGGAATATTTTGGAATAGAACGGGATATGAAAGAAACAAGCCAGGAGAATAGGGTGGGATATAATGCTGCATAGAAAATTGATATTGAAAAAAGAAAAAACACACCCAATGGATGTACTTCTCCCATGTAGGAAGAAATGACCTTTGCCATCCAAAAATACATCACTACTGCCTGGATCAATCCGGCAAGAAAACCATATTTAAGAGCCCTGGAAGGAGGTTCTGAAAGAATCACAAAAAGAAGTGGAACAAGGGCAAACCATGCAAGGGGGAAAAGCATATAGTAATAAGATAATCCCAATAGCAGGCCGGATATTAAACTATAAAGAATTTTCCATTGGTTTAAATTCCTTTCGTATAGCATCTCTCTGGTGGTTACAGTGATTTCTGTTTGAATTTTCCGGCTCTAGAGTTATACTACGTATTTTGATTGTGCTGTAAAGCTTTATTTATCTTCTGCATCCTTTTCTTCTTCCGGAGAGATCCAGCCTCCACCAAGGGCTTTATAAAGTTTTACATGAGCATTCAGGTATCTTTGATAAGTGTCTGCAGCAGCCAGGTCGGCATTAAATTGAGATCTGTCTGAATCCAATACTTCAAGATAAGATGTAACTCCTTCATGGTAGCGCTCATGTGATAGCATCACTGCATTTTCAGCTGCTTCTTTCTGTCTTAACACAGCTTGCAACTCTTGTTCTATGGTTTGAATTTCTACCAATGCATCTTCAACTTCCCTGAAGGATTGTAATACTGCATATTCGTAGTTTAATAAAGCCTGTTCAGTTCTTTGTTTTTCAATTTCTACCCTCCTTTTATTTTTCCCGAAATTTAAAATCGGTCCGGTAATTCCACCGGCAATGCTCCAGGCAGGGGAAGATAAAAATGTGGAAAGGTCACCACTGGCCATCCCCAGGGAGCCAGTCAGGCTAATAGACGGGAATCTCATTGCCTGTGCTATCCCGATCCTGGCATTCTGAGCTGCTAATGAATATTCAGCTTGCATCACATCCGGGCGTCTTTCTAATAATTCGGAAGGAATTCCTGCAGGGATCTCCGGGGCTTGTTCATCTCTCAATTTAGCCTTAGAGCTTAAAGGACCGGGATTTTGTCCTAACAATATACTCAAGGCATGTTCGGTTTGAGCAACAGCCCTTATGAATGTTGGAACTGCTGCCGCAGCAATGGCCTCCTGGATCTCTGCCTGGTTAAGGTCAATTTGGGGGATTGTACCATGTTCGAATTTTGAGTTCATGATCCTTAATCCCTCCTGCCTGGTGTTAAGTGTTTGCTTCGAAATTTCCAGTTTAGCATTATAATTGAGCAACAAAAAGTAAGTATTTGCTATTTCTGAAATCAGGCTTACCTGAACTACCCTTTGTGCAAATCCTGTTGCAAGCAAATCAGCTCTTGCCGATTCTGTAGCCCTCCGGTATTTTCCCCAGAAGTCAATTTCCCAATTGAGATTTCCAAGAGCAGAAAAATTATTGAAAGCATTTTCATTTCCCATGATGTTAAGATCTCTTCGACTGGCATCACCGGTATAGCCAATAGCAGGCCACTGATCGGCTTTGGTATAACCAACTACCAGCCTGGCTTCTTCTACACGAGAGGCTGCAATAAGCACATCTTTATTGTTTTTCAGGCCTGTGTCAATAAGAGAAACAAGATGCGGGTCCTGGAATAATTCCCACCAGCGCAGATTTAAAACGGTATCTGTTTTTACCATTTCATAATTGAACTCTGTGGGTGAATTTACCACAGGCTTTTGAAAATCCGGACCCATCATGCAACCACCGACGCCAATTAGAAGGAGTATCGTTAAATATATTATTGACCTTTTCATTATTGTATATGAATTACGAGTTTTCTAAAATACCAAATCACAAATGACAAAAGACAAACAAAAATCAAATTCCAAATATCAAGGGTTTAAAAATCTATTTGGTTTTTTCGATTATTGAAGACAATATTTTTTTTAATTCGATTGATTCATTTATTAACCTAAAAGCCTCATTATCATTTTTAAGGCTGTTAGTTTCTCTAATCAATCTTAACCAAAAGCCACTCTCTTTTGCCTCTTTTCGGGAAATCTTTATTCGCATTAAGAAATCTTTCTTACTCAAAGATTCATTGGCTTCACGATAATTGGCTCCCACAGATCCTGAAGCTTTAATTAGTTGTTTTCCATCTTCTTCATTGGCTATTGAATAGGGTAATGTTTTAACAAAAAGCCTAACATCTTTAGCAAAAATAAATGTGCGTTCCTCAAGATCGTAAATGGGTTTAGATTTTTGCTTTTCTGTCATAAGAACTATTTGGGACTTGATTTTTGTTTATTGAGATTTGTTTGTTATTTATTATTTGATTTTTGGGATTTGAATAACTGCTTATTCAGTTACCTGCGCTGCTTTTTTGTCCCGTTTTTTCTCATATCCTGCAATTTTCCCAATAAACACAAACAACATTGGGTATAGGAAAATCCCCAACAGGGTAGCAACAGACATTCCTCCTATCAATGCCATGCCCATAACTTTTCTTGCTTCCGCTCCCGATCCTGTGGCGATGACAAGAGGAAATATTCCAAGAATAAATGAAAAAGCGGTCATTAATATTGGTCTGAATCTTGACCTGGCAGCTTTAATTGCTGCATCAAACAGGCTCAAGCCCTTCTTGAATTCATCATTAGCAAATTCAACAATGAGAATAGCATTTTTAGCTGCCATACCAATGAGCATAACAAAAGAAACCTGGGCAAAAATATTATTCTCAAAAGAGGGACTGAAAAGACGGGCTGCCCAAAGTGCAAACATAGCTCCGAAAATTGCAAATGGAGTTCCCAATAAGATACTAAAAGGTAAAGACCAACTTTCATATTGTGCTGCCAGTATCAGGAACACAAAAAGCAGGGAAAAAGTAAGAATGATACCAAGCGAGCCTGAAGCCTTATTTTCCTGGTAAGACATAGCATTCCATGCGTAGCTCATATCCTGAGGAAGGACTTCAGCTGCAATTTCCTCCAGGGCAGCCATAGCCTGGGCAGAAGTGTATCCTTTGGCCGGACTTCCGGTAATTTCTGCCGAACGGAATAAATTAAAACGGTTGGTATAATCGGGACCAGCAATTGGAACAATTGTAGCTAAAGTGGCAAGGGGAACCATATTTCCATCTTTATTTTTAATAAAAAAATTACTGATCTGACTTTCATCTGCTCGATATTTTGGTTCTGCCTGGATATAGGTTTTGTATAATCGTCCAAAGCGGGTAAAGTCGTTTACATATGCTCCTCCCATAAAAGCTCCAACAGTTGTATATAGATCGTTTAAGGACACCCCCAATTTGAGGGCTTTCTCCTTATCAATATCCATATATCGCTGGGGAACATTTGCACGATATGGAGTAAATGCAGAAGCAATTTCAGGACGAGCATTTGCTGCCTGGATAAATTTCATAGCGTTTTGTGCCAGATAATCCGGGTCGTTTCCTCCTTTATCCTGAATCATGATACTAAAACCTGACCCATTCCCAAGTCCGGGTAAGGCAGGTGGACCAAATGCAAAAGCCTGAGCTCCTTTTATTCCTTTTAGTTTAATATTCAAGTCCTGAATGATCTCTTTGGCAGTCTTGTCTCTTTCGTCCCATGCAATCAGGCTACCAAACATAAATGCATTATTTGGAGCCATAGAACCAGAAAGCATACTATAACCAGTAGCATTAGTTATAAATTCCACTTCCGGGATTTCAGAAATAATGTTTTCAATTTGTTTGGCAATTACATCCGATCTTTGAAGGGAAGAAGCATCTGGTAATTGCATATTAACAAAGAAATATCCCATATCCTCTTCCGGAATAAAACCTCCCGGCACAAGTTTCCCAAATATGCCTGCAGCTACTGTCATAATTAAAATGAACACTACAGATCGTTTTAACTTCCGGGTTACAATATTTGTAAAGCTCATGTAGGAATCGGTGGTTTTTCCCATCGCGGCATTGAACTTTCCAAAGAACCAACCCAGAGGACCTTTGTATGGTTTCGGTTCTTTTAACAGAATAGATGCTAGGGCAGGGCTTAATGAAAGAGCATTTATGGAAGAAACAATTACCGATACAACAATGGTTAAGGCAAATTGCTGATAAAGTCTTCCTGTAATTCCTGCCATTCCTGCCACAGGGATAAATACCGCAATGAGTACCAGTGTGGTAGCAATAATCGGGGCCGTAACCTTTCGCATGGCATCCAGGGTTGCTTCTTTTGCATTCATTCCGCTGGCAATATTTACCTGAACTGCTTCAACAACTACAATAGCGTCATCCACAACAATTCCAATAGCAAGAACCAGGCCCA
>DAOWNN010000170.1 GCA_030642585.1 Bacteroidota bacterium
AATTTGCTCGGAAAATAGGAAAAAAGAGCAAATCCACTTATCTGAATTTGCCCATTTCAGTATTTTAGCTCTACTTCTGAAATTCCCTAAATCATAATTCGTTAATCGACATTCGATATTCAAATTAAACTTCCTGTTTCTCGTAATGAGTTATCCCGGATTAGAAAAAGGAATGAAAAATCAAGACTAGATTTTCAGGTTAGTTATTTCACAGGTGGTTTTAAAGTTATAAGCTGGATATTCATACAGGGGAAATCTGTCTTCTGTAACTCCTGCAGAGTATCCATATATAGATTGGTATTCCAGTATATCTTCTCCCATTTCTTTTAGTTGGTGCATATATTCTGATACAGACTTGGATTCAATTATTATTATTTTCCCCATTTTAATAATAATCGGACTGTGTTCCCTGCTGGTATCATGTTCAAATTCAAGTATTCTCCTGCCATCATTTGCTAATCCAATAACTCTGAAACTGAGGCTTTTACCTACTCCGGGAAGATTAAATACACTTCTGTCTGTAGCCAGAAAAGGAATATTATATTTCTTTCTAAAGCTGGACAGTCTGGTGATCAATTTTTTCGGTTGATCTGATATTTTTAAAATTTCAGCAACTCCCTCAGAACCAATCTTACCTGATTTCTTTTCTTCTTCCTTTTCCTGAACAGATCTTGAGACAGGCGTGAAATTATGTTTGTTTTCCGTATAGCCCTTTACCTGAAATGTATAATATGAAAGTATACCAATATCGTTAAGTACTTGCCTGAGTTTTGCCGAATGTCCTCGCCTGGAAGCAGCTGCAGTAAAAACTTCCTGGTTGGTGACAAGCCACCCTGCTCCAAGTAATTCCCTGACCGCTGTTTTTGCCTGTGGAGTAATTTCAAGAGGTGAAACAAAATGGGTTTGAATGAAGAATTGCTGAATGCCAATTTTTGAGGCCCTGGCTTTAAAATCTCTCAAGATTTGTATTAATTCGGGTGTAAATCTCTGAGGTAAATATGCAGGCAATCGAGTTCCCATTCTTACCCGAACAATTTCAGCATACTTTCCTCCTTCTGGTCGATTTATATTGTCCTGAATTTTGCCTTCAGCCATTTTAAGTATTTCATCCAGAATTATACTCAAAGTATGATCGCTGCTCATAAATGCATCACCTCCTGTAACCAGAATGTCTCTTAATTGCGAGTCATACCTGAAATAATTCATTGCTGTTTCAAGATTATTTGTCCAGTTTACCTTTGGTTTTAGTTTTTCAAGATCGAAATTTAAATTACCTGACTGGAAATCATACATACGCTGGCAGGAGACGCACAATCCGGCGCAGCTTCTGCCAGTGGTTTGGGGGATAAATATGGCCACTTGAGGATATCTTCGATGGAGTCCTTTCATATTTGGGAGAATCCATCCGGCAGCATTAGGCTCTCCTGGAATAATGGTATCTTCTTTTTCCCATGCCCTTATATTCCCAAATTCTGACACCAATTCTTTATTAACGAAAATATAGTCCCGGAGTGTTTGATCTGAAAATCTTTTTTGATCTGTTTTTTCAAGCTCTAATAGAGAAAGATAATAAGGATTGATAAAGAGAGGAATACCAGCCTTCTCGGCATTTCTGATTATTTGCAGATCTTCCTCACAAAGGGATTCTCCAAGCATTTCTTTCAAGTCCTTTGAGGATTTTATTGCCATCTTGAGATGAAAGGTATAATCATTCCACCATTTCCTTGCTCTATCAAGTTTGTCTTTGTGATCAAGACCTTCCGGAAATCTAAATTTAGAAGTTTTAATTTCACCTTCCTCTATTTTTCTGATCAGGATATTTAAGATCTTATCTTCGTTTTTATTCCTGATTCTAACAACTTCCGGATCTAATCCTGATTTGTACCGATTTAGCCATTCCACTGTTTTTTCATGACCCGGTTTCTTTCTTAGGTCCTTTCCTTTAAGCTGTCTGAAAAGGTGAAACATGTCCAGGAAAAGATCTTCAGAAGCGGCACTGTACCCGGTTCTGATAGCAGTCCACAAGAGACTAATAGGGCGATTGATGACAAGTTTATCGTTCTGATTTGGATCGGAATAGCTTTCTCCTGAATATTTGATATAGTCAAGGAGCCTGATAGCTGCAAAGTCTTTCCATCTCAGCTTTTCAAAATATTCCTTTCCGGATTGAAGCTTTGTGTAAAATTTTTCTGCATAATGGTTCTCAGCCAAAATAGACTGAGCAAGGTCTTTAAGCTTGTTTAACAGCTCTTCCTCGTTTTCTGAATTTTTAAAAATATCTCCAATGTCTTTATTTTCCTCAAGTATATCATATATGATTTTATTTGAAAAAGGAGATAACTTATATTTTTCTTCAATTCTGAACATAGTAAACCCGATAAACACTTTAATTAACAAAAAAAATAAATGCAAGGATTTATTGAAGGGATAATAAAGTTAATAAAACTTTTCGAGAAATGCAAGCTTGAAATTGAATAAGATGGATTTGGCCCATGGGTGGAGAATATGTTTACACTGTTCTTTTCGGTGCTGGAGGTAATTCTTTCAGGGAATAGTAATTCACCGGCAATTTCCCTCCATTCACCGATTTTTTGTTTTGAATTGCAATCAACTCTATTATGTTTAAAGTGAATTTATATTCAGAAGACTAATTTTATTTTTTTTAAACTAACTAATTTATGGAAGCACACAAAAGAAACAGCAGGGCATTACTTGGTTTGATATTGGTTGTTGTCGGACTGGTAATGATTGCCGGAAATATGCATTGGATCCCATTTGAAATACGAAACTTATTATTTCGCTGGCAAACAATTGTTCTTACAATTGGGGTTATTTTACTTGTAAGTAAAGAGAATAAAGGACCAGGAGTAGTTTTAATTATGGTAGGAGGTTTTTTCCTGGCAATTGACCTGGTTGAAAATGCCTATTACCTTCACAGGTTGTTCTGGCCATCAATGATTATTCTCTTAGGTTTGACATTTATTGTTAGAGGAAATAAGCAGCCATTCTCAAGTAGCGGTGTAATTTCTGATGAAGATTCATTAGATGACATGGCTATTTTTGGAGGAGGAAATAAACTTATCACCTCAAAGAATTTTAAAGGGGGAAAAATAACATCAGTTTTTGGGGGTTCTACAATAGATTTTACTCAGGCTCAATTGGCTAATGGAATTAATATAATTGATACCGTATTCGTATTTGGTGGTGTGAAACTAATTGTTCCGCGGGATTGGGATATTCAACTGGAGGTGACTGCTGTATTTGGGGGATTTACTGATAAACGTATTGGAGATCATCGCATTGTACAGGACCCTTCAAAGAAGCTGATAATTAAAGGAGTAGCTATTTTTGGCGGAGGTGAGCTTACTTATCTTTAACAGCATTAATAATAAATATTAAATGGATCATCCGGTTTTTAGAACCCTAAAAAGCAGTATTTTTTACTTAATTTCCTGGGTCGTTTTTATAATGGCCCAGGTAATTGTTCTGCATATATTTTATGAATTCCCATTAAGATATACGATATGGGATGCTTCTATATACTTTATTCTTTATAGTTTTTTTGGTCTTGGTCTCTGGTATCCGATCAGGTTTATTTATATGTCTGATTCGGATATTTTTTCGAAGATACTGAACTTCCTTGGGCTTGGTGCCGGTACACTGGTATTTTGGCAGCTATTGGGATCTTCCTTTCTGGGAATGGTGTTGAATGAGTATGAAAATTTAATTGAATTTAACCAGTTGATAATGCCTATGAGATTGCTCGCAGGTGCCTTGATTTTTATGATTATGTCTCTGGCTTATTATTTGATTATGTTTTATACAAGCCTGGAGGATAGGAAGGTCAATGAGGCAAACCTGAAGGCCCGGGCCAGGGAATCAGAATTGATGATGTTGAAGTACCAGCTGAACCCACATTTCCTGTTTAACAGTTTAAATTCTATTAATTCTCTAACATTGTCAGATCCTGAAAAAGCACGAAATATGATTGTAAAACTTTCTGCTTACCTTAGATATTCCCTGGAGTCTGATCAGGAGTATTTTAAGGATCTGAAGGGAGAAATTGATAACATCAGAAGATATCTTGAAATAGAAAAAACAAGGTTTGGAAAAAGAATCAATTATGAAGAACTTATAGATGATTCATGTTTAGAACAGAAGGTGCCTTCTATGATCTTACAGCCATTATTTGAAAATGCAATTAAACATAGTGTTCATGAAAGTACCGACCCTGTTATGATTCAAATAAAATGCAATTCGTCTGATGTTTTTCTTAATATTGAAGTACGAAATACTATGCTTGAAAATAAGAAGCTTATTAGGGGAACAGGGATGGGACTGAGTAATGTTAGAGACAGGTTATTTTCTGCATACAGGAAGGAAAATCTTATGGTTGTTAGTCAGGAGGACAATTGGTTTGTTGTAAGATTGAAGATTCCCCTATCTTCTGAGAAATTGTAAATTTGCAATTGATTCCTATGGAAAAGAAAATTACAGCTATAATTGTTGAGGATGAAAGACTGGCAACAGAACTTCTTCGAAACTATCTTCAATCTTTCCCTCAAATTAATATTGACGGTGAATATTCTGATGGCTTTTCTGGAATCATGGCAATTAATTCAAAAAAGCCTGACCTTATCTTTCTGGACATCCGTTTACCGAAGATAAGTGGTATGGAGCTGGTTGAATTGATTGAACACAAACCTGAAATCATTTTTACTACGGCCTATGATAAGTTTGCTATAAGGGCTTTTGAGATGAATGCTGTAGACTATCTTTTGAAACCTTTTTCCCGGGATCGCTTCAATACTGCTGTTCAGAGAGCCCTGTACAGAATGGCTGGAGGAGAAAGCATACCTCCGGCAGAGCTGATGGCTAAGGATAATGATGCCAATGAACAAGTGGATAGGCTTGTAGTAAAAAATAAGAATCAAATTTATGTCATCCCCGCTGAAGATATATACTACCTGGAAGCCCAGGATGATTATGTTATGATTTATACGGAAAATGAAAGGTTTCTAAAGCAAAAGACTTTAAAGTCATTTGAAAACACTCTTAATGCAAAGGCTTTTATCAGGGTACACAGGTCTTACATAGTTCAGATTGATAAAATCTCCAGGCTTGAACTGTTTGAAAAGGAAAGTTACCACCTTACCTTGGGTAATGGAGCAGTTGTGCCTACCAGTAAATCCGGGTATAAAGCATTGAAAAGCGCCTTGAGATTTTGACCATCTTGAAAGTCAGAGTAGTTTATATCAATTAGGACCCCCTCGCATTATTAAGAGCTATCTCAAAAACTGTTTAATTTCTTGGGAAGGCTAGATATTCAGTAAAAAATGTCATTCCTCAATTTATGATGTTTATACCGCGTAGCGGTTAAAGTTTTGTAGAAAGATGTTATGAATTTATACATTTCCCCGTAGGGGATAGACTGTTAGAAAAAGATATTTTAAAATGATTTTTTGTAGTGTTAAACTCCTACGGAGTATTATTTGATTATTGAAATATTCTGCTACAAAACTTAATGCCCTACGGGCAAAATATTTTAC
>DAOWNN010000185.1 GCA_030642585.1 Bacteroidota bacterium
ATCTTCTGTCTTGGTTACATCATCTTTCAACTTTTGCATGCCAAAGCCTGTCACCAGGGAATTATGCCAGTAGGAATCTTCTGTTGTATAACTCAAAAACAGGTCTAAATTACCAATTCCTGAAATTGAATTATCACCCCCTGCAGCCCAGTTCACAAATGAAACCTGTGAAAACTGGAGGCTAAATTTACCTCCTGCCTTCCAACCTAAAATGGTATCAGAATGTTCTGTCCTGACTGTTTCCTCAAAATCTGTGTTCTGTCCGAAAATACTCAAGCCAGAGGCCAGGAGAAAAAAGGAAAAAAGATTAATCTTTAAGATTTTCATATTAGGCAATTTATTTCAATAATTACTACTTCTGAACATGTACATCCATTTGAGGGAAAGGAATGTTCAGCCCTTCTTTCTCAAAAGTTTTATAAACCTGCTCATTCATTTGAAAAAATACAGCCCAGTAATCTTCTGATTTCACCCAGGCTCTTACTGCAAAGTTTACAGAGCTGTCAGCCAGTTCACTTAGAGCTATGAATGGTTCAGGATCTTTCATGATTCGACTGTCAGCCTGGATTAAATTACCTATAACTTCTTTGGCCTTATCCGAACTATCACCATAAGCAATTCCAATTGTCCAATCCACTCTTCTGGTTGGTTCGGTGGAATAATTTGTCATAGACCCGGTTGATAAACCTCCATTGGGAATAATGATTGTTTTGTGGTCAGGGGTTTTTAATATGGTATTGAATATCTGAATTTCCTTCACAGTTCCTGAATGCCCCTGTGCATTGATGTAGTCACCAACCTTAAAAGGCTTGAATATCAAAATCATAACCCCACCGGCAAAATTCTGCAATGTGCCAGAAAGAGCCATACCAATTGCAAGGCCTGCAGCACCAAGTATGGCAACAAAGGACAGCATATCAATTCCCACTATTCCCATAACACTGATTAAAAGCAAAACTTTCAGCAGTACAGAAATAAGACTTACAAAAAACGGTTTCAGGGAAGCATCAACATCTCTTTTGTCTATTAATCTGGAAATACTTTTAGTGATGATCTTAATGATCCACAATCCAATTAACAATACGACAATTGCACCAATAAATGTGGGTCCATAATTCAACAGCAATTCCCATCCCTGGGATACGAGGTCTATACCCTTATCAAGATTTTCTTCCATGATTTATTATTATTTAGTTTCTAATTTATTTTGAGGCGCAAATATGCATTTTCTTTTTTATATAGATCCCAGTTCATTAAAAATATCTTGTCTTTTTTTGATAAACATAGAATTTGACAGGACAAAAAGTATAGTTTACTAAACTTTTAGGGATTGCAGTAATCTGTTGAAAAAAAAATAGTCTTACACTATTAAAAAGCATCATCTTTTCTATCTTTAGAAATTAAATCCAACAACAAATGATTGACCTCAATTCTCTTCAGGAAAAATTTTATAAAATTTATGGAAATGAGAATAGAGCACCCTTGTTATTCTTTGCACCCGGAAGAGTCAATTTAATTGGTGAACACACCGATTATAATGGAGGTTACGTTTTCCCGGGCTCCCTTAATTTCGGTACCTACTTAATGATTCGCAAAACTACTGATTCCTATGTTTCGTTTCATTCAGACAATCTGGATTACACAGCCAGGGTTTCTTTCAATGATCTTAAAACAAAACACAACAATGAATGGGTAAATTATCCATTGGGAGTTATTGAACAACTTTTAAAAAGAGGTTTAAAACCGGGAGGCATGGAATTGTTATATTCCGGGGATATACCTAATGGAGCCGGACTTTCTTCTTCAGCCTCAATTGAAATTGTTAGTGCCTATGCATTTAATAAACTGTGGCAGGGCCAGATCTCTATGCTCGAAATGATAAAATTGTCACAACAGGCAGAAAATGAGTTTGTAGGGATGAATTGTGGTATCATGGACCAGTTTGCTGTGGGAATGGGAGCCTCAAATTCAGGTTTATTCTTAAACTGTGACACTCTGGAATATCAAATGGTTCCTCTACACTTGAGTGATTATAAAATTTTAATTTCCAATACCAATAAAAAAAGGAAGCTTACAGATTCGAAGTATAATGAGAGAAGAGCGGAATGTGAGCAGGCAGTAGCCGATTTAAGCAAAAACAAAGGCATTAAAAATTTGAGTTCATTAAGCCTGGATGAATTCCAGGAATCGAGATCTCTGATCCATGATCCTGTAATTCTAAAACGTGCCACTCATGTAATTTCCGAAAATCAAAGAGTTCTTGAGGCAGTTCAGGCAATCCGAAATGGAGATCTACGGGAGTTTGGTAAACTAATGAATGAATCACATGATTCCCTGAGATATGATTACGAGGTAAGCGGTGTGGAATTGGATACCCTGGTTGAAGAGGCAAGAAAAATACCGGGTGTTCTTGGATCCAGAATGACGGGTGCTGGTTTTGGGGGATGTACCGTAAGTCTTGTAAAAGAAAGTGAAGTTGAAAAGTTTATGGATTTAGTTGGAAAAAACTACCAATTAAGAACAGGTTTACAAGCTTCTTTTTATTTACCTGATCTGGGAGCAGTGCCTGCAGAGATAGAATTAAAAAAACAGGCTGAAGATGAGGCTAAGGCCGAGGAAGAGTAAAGAGATTGAAGATGAGACAGGAATCATTAAACTTAAAATTATTCAATAATGGAATCTAATTTTTCAATGCTGGATTATGCAATATTCATCGTATATGGAATTGTAATCGTTGGTGTTGGTTTGTGGGTATCACGCGATAAAAAAGGACATCAGAAGACTGCTGAAGATTATTTTCTTGCCAGTAAATCACTTCCCTGGTGGGCAGTTGGAGCTTCACTCATTGCAGCAAATATTTCAGCTGAACAATTTATAGGAATGTCAGGGTCCGGATTTGCCATTGGCATGGCAATTGCCTCATATGAATGGATGGCCGCAATCACACTGATCATTGTTGGAAAATTCTTTCTACCTATTTTCATAGAAAAGCAAATTTATACCATCCCCGAGTTTGTTGAAAAAAGGTTCAGTACCAACTTGAAAACCATACTGGCAGTTTTTTGGATTGCCTTATTTGTATTTGTGAATTTAACAACCGTATTATTTCTTGGGGCAAAAGCAGTGGATACAGTTTTTGGTTCAGGTGATGGAAGCCTTATGATAAGAGCGATTCTTATTCTTGCATTTATTGCTGCAGCCTACTCTATATACGGAGGATTGGCTGCTGTAGCCTGGACAGATGTTATCCAGGTAGTATTACTGGTCATTGGAGGAATGATAACCACTGTCATTGCATTGCAACATGTAACCCCTGAAGGAGGTGTCTTGAATGGGCTCAATCACATTTATAACACAGCCGGAGATAAATTTCACATGATTCTTCATAAGGACAATCCAGAATTCATGAATTTACCAGGGGTGGCTGTTTTGGTTGGTGGAATGTGGGTGGCAAATCTATATTATTGGGGATTTAACCAGTACATAATCCAGCGGACTCTTGCTGCAAAATCATTAAGAGAAGCCCAGCGCGGAATTGCATTTGCAGGATTCCTGAAGCTGCTAATCCCTTTATTTGTAGTTGTTCCGGGAATTATTGCCTATGTTATGTTCACTCAGGGAGAGGGAACCGCAGTTATCGATGGTGTTTCCGATGCTTTTTTGAAAAGTGATGGGACTTTAAATGTAGATAAAGCCTATCCGTGGCTGATTAGTGTGTTTGTTCCCAGTGGGCTAAAAGGCCTGGTAATTGCTGCCTTAATTGCTGCCATTGTTTCATCTTTGGCCTCCATGCTCAACTCTACAGCAACAATCTTTACAATGGACATTTACAGACCATATATTAATAAGAATGCATCAGACAAGCAAATTGTTACGGTAGGAAGGCTTACTGCTGTTTTTGCCCTGGTAATTGCTGCATTTATGGCAAAACCACTGGGAAGTATCCCCCAGATGTTCCAGTATATCCAGGAATACACAGGAATGGTTAGTCCGGGTATACTTGCAGTTTTTCTGTTGGGGCTTTTCTGGAAAAAAGCAACAAATAAAGGAGCAATTGTAGGGATCTTGTCTTCAATAGTTGTTGCACTTCTTTTGAAAATTCCCGGATTGGGTCTTCCCTGGATGGACCAGATGCTTTATACATTTTTAATCACCTTGGTGGTTATTGTTGGTGTTAGCCTCACATATTCAAAGGATGTGGATGATCCAAAAGGCATAAAACTGACTTCTGAAACTTTTATTACAGGCAAAGTATTCAATATTAGTGCCTATGTAATTCTCATTATTCTTGTTGTACTCTATACGGTTTTTTGGTAGCCACGACTTTCAGGGCCTGAATGATTATTTTAGGAAAATGAGAGATAATTATTAACTTAACAGTCTGATTCTTTGTTTTGAAATTAAATAAAGAATCACCCCCCTGTTGTAATACATTAATTTTCAGATATTAATAACTTAACTAATTCTATTTAACCTTAACCTTAAAATCAAAAAATTATGAGTAACGAAGGTTTTAATTTTTCAAAGTTCATTGCTGATTCGAAGAATTCACTAATGAACCCAAAAGACTATTTTGCTTCCATGTCCATCACAGGAGGTTTTGTTGAGCCTATTATCAAGGCTGTTTTGTATGGATTGGTTGCCGGGATCTTTACTTTAGTATGGGGTGTACTTAAGATTGGAGCTGTTGATGCAGGCATGTTAGGTGGAATGCTTGGGACCACTGTTGGTATTACGGGATTTATCTTGTCCATTATTGGAGCCTTGATTGGTTTATTTATTGGTGGTGTTATTATGCTCATCATTTCTGCAATTTGCGGCGGATCTACCGATTATGAAGCAAATTTAAGGGTTGTAGCATCCCTGATGGTTATTTCACCAATTAAAGCACTTTTCGGATTCCTTGGCTTTATATCTTTTTTGGGCCTCATTGTAGGACTTGCAATATCTCTATATTCTATCTGGATGTTGTATCATGCTCTAAATGAATCATTAAAAGCTAAAGTAGCCACCTCTAAAGTGATCTCAATTGTACTTGCCGTACTTCTTGCTTTGTTTACCCTGATTGGAATGGGTGCCAAAAAGGCAGCATCTTCATTTACCAACTCCTTTGAAGGTATAATGGAAGAAGCAACAGAAGAATACCAGGAAGCAATGGAAGATGCTACAGAAGCAATGGAAGATTATGCAAAAGAGTTGGAAGAAGCTACTGAAGAAATGGAAGAAGCCTCCGATGAAGAAATAGATCCTGAATAAGATTCTCTTATAATATTGCCTGTAGAGCGACTTTGAAAGTCGCTCTTTTTTGTTGTATTGCATATAATCGACTTTGGAAAGTCGATCTACAGTATGTCACCAAAATAAGTGCAAATAAAAAAGGTACTGCCATTTAAACAATTAGTAAACACAGCACCATGCTTCAG
>DAOWNN010000003.1 GCA_030642585.1 Bacteroidota bacterium
TACATCTCCCTTCCTAAAGAGTCCTACTTTTAATGCCGATGCCAATGCTCCATTATCTTTCACTCCAAAGCAGATCTTTTTAAGATCATTTCTTGTATAAACAATTACTTTCATGAACTTGCTATCTTCAGGGTTATATTCTCCAATAATCTCAAACCCACCCGCTTCCAGTGCCTCTTTTACTTCAATTGAGACTTTGTGAATGGGAGCGGATTTTGAACCTAATGAATAATACGAAGATAATTCACTTTGAGAGTGTGCCGATATCGCAGATATTAACAAAAGAATAAGCAGCCAGTTTAACTTTTTAACTTTATTTTTCATGATAAATTATTTTAAATATAAAAACACGACTTAGTTAGCATCTTTAAATTCCTCGAGACTTATAACCTGAATAGGTTCTAGTCCTTTCTTTTCAAGTGCTTTATTTAATTTAGGAAGTTTATCTTCAAGTAAAGAATCTACTTTTTCTTCCCAGTTTAGCACCTTTTTCTCAAGGAGATTAAGTCCGTCAATTTGAGAATTAGTAGGTCTTCCCTGATATAGTATGCAGGTAGCATACAGGAAAACGATTTTCCCCCTGAGTTTTTCCTCACCGGTAATTCCTCCCATTTTTGTTTCTACCATTTCCTTGTGAAATTCTTCTAACTGATCGGCCAATTCCAATAAATGTTTATTGGCAGAACCAGTCATTGAGGAAGCATTCTCCCGTGCCTTTTTCATGACTCCGGTTGCTTTTGCATCAGTGTAGGCAAGATTTTCCAACATCTTATATCCCTGATTCACAGTTTTTATCTTAAGTTCTCTGTCCTCCTGTGAATAGGGGGAATCAGGATCAAGTGCCAGGGTGATCTTACCTTCATATGTATCATCACCCTTGATTAATTTAATGGTATAGCTCCCGGGATCATAAAAGGGACCAAACATTGCAAAACCAGCAATAGAAGGAGAAGAAGGTACCTTTGGAGGTTTTTTCATCAAAGTCCACGAAACCCTGTTAATCCCTTTACGCTTACCTGCAGGTAATTTTACCATAAAATTATCTTCGCTATCGTATATCTCAAGATGCATGTTTCCAAAAATATGTCGTTTTTTAAGGTGATAACTAATAATTGCGGCATCCGGTGGGTTTTGACCGGTAAATTCATCATCTCCTCCAAAACTCATTGGAATTGACATTTGTCCCAGGTAAAAAGGAGGTGCATCAAGAATTGCTACATCTTTATCCAGCAATTCATTTGTGATTTGCCTCAATGGGCTTATGTCATCAATAATAATAACTCCTCTTCCATGGGTTCCTAGTACAAGGTCGTTTTCTCGTGGGTGAATTACCATTTCACGGACAGAAACCTTTGGTAGATTGCCTTTCATGTGTGTCCATGACAAACCATCATCAAAAGATACATAAAGCCCGAACTCGGTTCCAAGGAAAAGTAAATTCGGATTTACAAAATCCTGAACAACACTGTGGCAATAGCTTTCAATATTCTCCTTAGCCAGGGTGGTCCATGTTTGTCCATAATCTGTTGTTTTAAAAAGGTATGGTGTTTTATCCCCGATTTTATGGCCGTCAAAAGTAACATAGGCAGTTCCCGAATCAAATGTACTGGTATATATATATGAGCACCATGTATTTACCGGTAAGCCCGGAATGTTTGAAACGGTATTTGTCCAGCTCTCACCTTCATCTCTGGTAATTTGCAAATTTCCATCATCTGTCCCAACCCAGATCACTTTTTCGTCTTTAGGTGATTCAGAAATGCTGACAATGCTACAATGATTTTCAGCAGTTGAATTATCCAGGGTTAGTCCGCCTGTTTCATATTGCTTCTGCTTTTCTTTATCATTGGTAGTAAGGTCGCCTGAAATTCTTTTCCAGCTATCACCGTTATCAAACGACTGGAACAAATATTGTGCACCAACATACATTGCGTTCCTGGTTTTACTCAGACTGATACCTGCATCCCAATTAAATCTCAGGTTGTCTGCATTTTCATCGGGGAAGGGTTTGATCAGTTTTATTTCGTTTGAAGATTTGTAGTAACGAAAAAATTCACCTCCCTGGAATTGCCAGTATATGATATCATTATTGTACCTGTCAGGGATCATTGAGAAACCGTCACCAAAACCGACACTCTTCCAATCTGCATTCCCAATACCCCCCGATTTCTCTGAAGGACCATACCATGATCCGTTATCCTGCAGTCCTCCATATACATTATAGGGTTTTTCCATGTCGACAGCAACATGATAGAACTGGGAAACAGGCAGGTTTCTTAATAATACCCATGTACTTCCTTTGTCGCGTGTAACATATACACCTCCATCTGTTCCAACATACAGAATATTGTTGTTCTTTTCGCTGATCCAGAGTGCATGCATATCAGGATGAACATCTCCACCGGCAACATAGGTTGCTCTAAAATTTTCCCCCTTGTTATTGCTGACATGGATAATAAAGCTTGGCTTATAAACCCGGTTTGTATCCACGGGATCTGCCATGATATATGAAAAATAGAATGGTCTCTCCTGAATGGGAATAGACTTGTTAACTTCTGTCCAGCTTTCACCACTGTCTTCAGAACGGTAGAGTGCTGATTTTTCAGATTCAATCAGGGCATAAACAAGTTTTGGGTTTACTGGCGAAATGGATACAGCGATCCTTCCCAATTCACCTTTTGGAAGTCCATTAGTCAGTCTTTCCCAATTATGGCCACCATCAATAGATTTATATAAACCAGATCCGGATCCACCTGACCTGAACGTCCAGGCTTTTCTTCTAAAGTCCCACATAGTAGCAAACATAATATCCGGATTAACCGGATCAATAGCAATATCAGTGCAACCGGTATTTTCATCTATGTACAGTATTTTTTCCCATGTTTTTCCACCATCACTGGTTTTAAACAAACCACGCTCCTCATTGGCATTCCATAAATGTCCGAGAGCAGCTACAAATACCGTATCAGAATTGTGAGGATGAATTCGTATCCGTCCTATCCTTTCGGTATTTTCCAGTCCCATTTTTTTCCAGGAGTCACCTCCATCAGTGGTTTTATATATACCATCTCCTACAGACACACTGTTACGGGTCCAGGGCTCACCTGTACCAACCCATACCGTATCCGGGTGCTTTTGGTCAATTCGAATAGCCCCAATGGACTGGGTGTATTTATCAAAAACAGGCTTGAACTTAACTCCTCCATTGCTACTTTTCCACAGGCCTCCACTGGCAGCACCAACATAAAGAATAATAGGCCTGCTATCTATAGCATCAATGGCAGAGATTCGACCGCTCATAGTTGCAGGACCGATATGTCTTGCCCTGAAGGCTTCAATAGCTGAGGATTTCAGAGATAATTTTTCCTGCGCTATTATTGGGTTAGTAAACAATAAAAGTGCAAAAAGAAGAGTGAAAAATCTGATTGTTATTTTCATATTTTCTAAAAATAAATTCGTGAATAGAATATTTGAGGCTAAATTTCTATCTGACCCGGAAAAGATTAGGATATATCAATATTGCCTATTCCTGTGGTTTGGGTTTCGCAAAGAAATCATCTTTTATTTCTACATCAAAAACAACTTCAGTAATTACGATCTCTGCAACAACCTGGCCATTCATACCTGTAGCGATACTGAAAGGGAAAGCCATACCATCAATCATCTGGTAATTACCAAGTATAGTTTCACTTTCAATTTCTACATCTTGTACCATCTTCTTGGCAGTGGTTTTAAGAATAATATAGGTTTCTGTGTCAATGAAATAATTGTTCACATCTCCATTTTCTTTTGTTAGTTTTAGCTTATATACTTCTGTCCCCTCGGCTTCTTCTGTTCCTATTAATTCAAGACTTGAGCCTTTTTCTTTATAATTATATAGATCTCCATCAAAATCTGCCTCTTCTTTCATATCTTTCACCATATCAGGGCTCATATCCTGGGGCTCAAGAGTGCCTGCCATTGGACTTATATACCATCCTGTTTCGCCATCAAATGCCTGGATCATTTGTTGTCCCTGTATTGATATTTCCATTTTTATTTTCAGAGGCCTGGACATATACATTACAAAGGGAAGTTCCATACCTCCCTGAACTACATTTCCTGTCATTTTAATGGTATTTATCGTTGCTAATTTTTCTTGTCCAACAACATCGAAATGGTTCTCAAGAATCTCTTCCAAATTTTGAGCCTGAAGTGAGAACACGATACATAAAGCAAATAAAGCGCTAAATAATTTTTTCATTTTAACTGAAATTAAGTTTATAAAATTGTTTTAATTTTTATCAGAATGAATTAGCAATTAAGCTGCCGCAAATCTGGTAATATATGGTTGGTAATTTAGGGATTTTTATACGAAAGCACAAAATAAGTTTTACAAGCGGTAATATCATAAAATATCAGTAACACAATTTAGTGATTACCACACTAGAACTCCTTAATTATTTTTCGTATTGCAAGCAATTTAACTAATAGATTTTCAAGGAGGTTTAGTGGAAGCATATTTGCACCATCAGAAAGTGCAGAGCCAGGATCAGGATGCGTTTCTACAAACAGACCATCTACCCCAACTGCAATTCCTGCACGGGCAATGGTTTCAATCATATGAGGATTTCCTCCTGTAATACCGGTATCCTGATTTGGTTTCTGCAGGGAATGGCTTATATCCAGCACAACCGGATGTCCAAATTCTTTCATTTCTACCAGGCCCCTGTAATCGACTACTAAATCCTGGTAACCAAACATACTTCCACGATCGGTAATAAGAATTTTATCATTGCCTGAGTCAATAACTTTTTGCGCAGCAAATTTCATGGCCCCAGGAGCCATAAATTGACCTTTTTTAATATTTATTACTTTCCCTGTCTTAGCTGCAGCCACAAGAATCTCGGTCTGGCGACTTAAGAAAGCGGGTATTTGTAAGACATCAACATATTGAGCCGCCATTTCTGCTTCAAGGGAAGAATGGATATCTGTTACCACCGGCAGCTTATATTCGGTTCTGACTTTGTCCAGTATTTTTAATGCTTTTTCATCACCTATTCCTGTAAATGAATCAAGTCGGGAACGATTGGCTTTTTTATAGGATCCCTTAAAAATAAATGGAATTTTTAAGCTGGTGGAGATCGTTTTAATCTTTTCAGCTATTGATAGAGCAATTGATTCTCCCTCGATAGCACAGGGACCAGCTATGAGAAAAAAGTTTCCTTCGTCAAGATAGTTCAGGTTTGGAATAAAACTTAGTGTTTTTGATACTTTCATAAAAGTCATTTTGCTTGAGTGCAGACAAAATTAGTTGAAAAATATCATGAAAGGAAGAAATGTAATGAAAACTCACAATCCTTTTACATAAAAGGGAAATTTACATGCCCGGGATAAAATAGTTTCTAGATTTTTAGTTTTTTCTCAAGATCTCCAATCTGAAGACGGAATCTCTTGTCTGTATCAATCAGGTTATTTACAGTTTTACATGCATGCAATACTGTGGCATGATCTTTCCCTCCAATCTTTGATCCTATGGTAGCCAGGCTTGACTTCGTTAAACTTTTGGAAAAGAACATTGCAATTTGTCTTGCCTGAACAATTTCTCTTTTACGGGTCTTGGTTTGGATAAGATCAAGTGGTATGTTATAATAATCACAAACAACCTTTTGAATGTAATCGATAGAAATTTCATGATAGGAATTTTTCACCAGTTTATCGATCATTTCCCTGGCAAGATCTATGGTGATTTCCTTTTTATTGAGAGTGCTCTGTGCCAATAGTGAAATCAGGGCACCTTCAAGCTCTCTTACATTGGTTGAAATATGAGTGGAAATATATTCAATTACAGGATCATCCATTTCAATCCCATCATTGTATATCTTCTGACGAAGAATAGATGTTCTTGTTTCATAGTCCGGAGACTGTAAATCAGCAGATAATCCCCATTTGAATCTGGAAAGCAATCTTTGTTCCAGGCCCTGGAGATCAACAGGTGCTTTATCTGAAGTAAGAATTAACTGCTTTCCTGTTTGATGAAGATGGTTGAAGATATGGAAAAATGTATCCTGAGTTTTTTCTTTCCCCGCAAACTCATGCACATCATCTATAATGAGTACATCAATCATCTGATAGAAATGCAGAAAGTCATTCTTGTTATTATTCCTTACAGATTCAACAAACTGGGTCTGGAATTTATTTGCTGTAACGTAAAGTACTGTCTTTTCAGGACGGCTCTCCTTTACCTGGATTCCGATGGCCTGTGCCAAATGTGTTTTCCCAAGTCCAGAATCTCCATAGATAAGAAATGGGTTGAAAGCAGTACCTCCGGGATTAGTTCCCACAGCAAACCCCGCCGACCTGGCTAAACGATTGCAATCGCCCTCCACAAAATTAGCAAAGGTATAGTCGGGATTCAGATGTGGATCCACATGCAGTTTCTTTATTCCAGGAATGATGAACGGATTCTTAATAGATGTCCCCTCTGATTCCATGGGATAGGAAACAGGTTTGTTTTTTAATTGTGACTTATTTCTGGCTGGAAATTTAACTGTGTAAGGCTTGTTTTGAGAAAATGCATTGTTTTCAATTACAACACTGTACTCAAGCTTAGCTTCAGTTCCCAGCTCTTTTCTCAATGTTTTCTTTAATATGTCCAGATATTGCTCTTCCAGGTATTCATAGAAGAACGGACTTGGTACCTGAATTGTCAATACGTTATTTTCCAACTTCACAGGAATGATAGGTTCAAACCATGTTCGGTAACTAATAGCTGGAACATTGTCTTTTATAACTTCCAAACAGCTGCTCCAGGTTTTATGGTAATCTTTCCCCATCTAATTTCAGGTGTATTTTTTTGGTTTTATTTGAGGCTTAATTTGCGTAAGCAATTTTGTTAAAAAAAAGTTAATAAAAAAATATATTTCACTTGACTTTTAATAAAAAAGTATATCAGTTTTATTTTCAGCTTTTTATTCCTTCAATAAAACTAAAAAAAAATGCAAGCAGGCATAACGAACAGTTAATCAGAAGCTTACGCATTAGCATAAGTAAAAATTTGTGAATGAGGCACTTGGATGCTTAAAGTTAAAGTAAATTATCGTTAATAGGGGGAAATTTCCGAAATTTCATCAATAAAAAAGCTCCTTTGGTCAAAAGCTAAAAGAAAAAAAGACAGAAAGATGCAGATAATTTATTTTTTTGTTAAAAAATGAATGCAATAATTTGAAAAGAGAAAAAAAAATATAAACAGGATAATTGCCTTCTGACTTCAAACTAAATTAGTCTTTTTTCTTTCCGCCAAAAACTGAAAACTGGATATACTTACCAGGATTTTCCTTCATGTCAATCATCAGAAGATCCAGATCTCTTGTGAGTTTTTCAAGATATATATAAAGAGAGTCATTGGTCATTAGCTGTCCCATGGTGCCTGTTCCCTCATTTAGATTCTTTAACAAAACCTGGGTTTGGTAAAGACTTTGGTCCAGATTGTTGACCAGACTTTTAATGTTGGCACCGGCGAGGGAATCACTCACAGACGATAAATTTGCAAGAATATGTGGAAGCTCTGTAATACTTTGATTTAGCTTCATAGATAATTCATCCATATTGCTAATAATGGAATGGAATTTTTCATTATTATTACTTAGCAAAGTATCGAGTGTATTACCTGAACTCTTCAAACTGGCAGTAAGCTCATTGACATTGCTTCTGAATTCAGGATTGAGAATATCATTTAATGCCCATAATAGTGTGTCAAGCGAGTTAAATAATTTTTCAGCTTGGGTCTTTATGGGCAGTATTTGTTCGTTTATCAGCTCAGTTAAGCTTCCTCCAACAGTTCCTGTAAGCGTATCTCCTGATTGGACTAATTCTTCAGAATCTCCAAATAATATCCTGATTGCCTGTGATCCCATAATATCCACACTATATATATCAGCAATGGAATTTTTTGCAAAGGGGATATCCTCTTCAATGCTGAATTTTACAAGTAGTTTTCCGCTTTTATCGGGAGAAAATCTAATGTAATCTACTATCCCGACTCTGAATCCATTGATCAGTACGGGATCTGATACCTTAAGCCCATTTACATTTTCATATACTACGATAAAATTTGAGGTATGTTTTACAAGATTTCTTCCCTTCATGAATTGATATCCCCAAATAAAAATTACGATGGTAATAATTCCAATAATACCAACTTTTACTTCAGTTTTAATTTTCATCAGGTATAAGCTTGAATTGCTTCGGTAAATTTAATCAATTATTTATTTATTTCATTAAGAGCTTCAGACAGTGGAATTATTTCATTATCCTTTATCGCGATAACAAAGGCACCCTTAATATCTTTTCTTACTTCCGACTGGAGTCTGACAATTTCTTCATAGGAATCAGTACTTCCAACTGCATATTTATACAACTTCCCAACTTGAAATTCCTGTACTTGTGTATAGTTCTTAAATAAATTTGAATTCAAATCAAGTTGTTTCCTGGATGAGCTTATCTGGACTTTAAACAATATGGAAGGTTCAGTAATCATATGCGAAAAATTACTTTTGCTCTCAATATTTATTTTATAATCTCTGAATGCTCTGAAGATTGCTGAAGCAATATAATCCTGACCGGTTTCTGACGCTAAAAATACTTCTTCTCTTGTATTAGATAAGTATCCTGTTTCAATTAAAACACTGGGCATAGTAGTTTTCCAGAGTACAATAAATCCTGCCTGCCTAACTCCTCTGTCTATCCTGTTAACTCTATTTTTAAACTGATTCTGGACAAGGCCTGCAAAGTCAAGGCTTTGCTCAAGCGAACTGTTTTGCAGCAGACTGAAAATAATATATGACTCCGTTGAATTGGGATCAAAGCCTTCATATTTGGTGGTATAGTCTTCTTCAAAAGTAATAACAGCATTTTCTGTTTTAGCCACTTCAAAATTTTCATCATTGGTATGCAGACCCATAACATATGTTTCTGTTCCGGAAATTCTTGGATTAGGAAATGAATTTGCATGTATGGAGATAAAAAGATCAGCATGAGCTTTATTGGCTATATCGCCCCTTTTATATAAATCGATGAGCACATCTGTTTTTCGAGTGTAAATGACCTCAACATCTTCCAGGTTTTCTTCAATATATTTACCTAATTTTAGAGCGATGGCCAGCGCAACATCCTTTTCCTTAACTTTCTTCCCAGAGGTTCCGGGATCTCTGCCACCATGTCCTGCATCTATGACTATTTTCCTGATTTTGTAAGATTCATTTGCCATTTGTCCACTCAGCTTGTAAGTTCCGGAAAAGCAGATCATGAAAATTATCAGGAAAAGAAAAATGCCCTGTTTCTGATGAAAAAAATCAATTATCTTCGACTGGCACATTTTATGATGTGTATTTTTTGGTTAGTTTTGCTTAAAAGCTCAGAGATTGTGCTCTCTCAATGAATTCAGGTCATTATTAAGAAACTTATTCTATACAAAAATAGTATAATCACCCGGCAATTAAAATTACCGGTCGGTCTTCTTGTAAGTCTTTTTTTTTATAAGTTTTCCAGTTCTTGTGAAAGCTCAAGGCTTTGTGCCCGACAGCTCTGTCATTCAACATGTGGCAGATTCGCTTCAACAGGATACTCTGAAAATAAGTAAATCTCCTGGTTTCCTGGATGCTCCTGTCAATTATGAAGCTAAAGATTCTGTCGACGTAGACAAGCCCGGGCAGATGGTTTATTTGTATGGTGATGCCAGAGTGGATTATACAGATATTACTCTTATTGCTGACTATATTCAATTGAACATGAAAACCAGGGAAGTTTTTGCAAAAGGTCTTCCTGACAGTAGTGGTGTGATTGTTGGCAATCCGGTTTTTACCCAGGGAGATGAAACTTTTGAGTGCAAAACCATAAACTATAATTTTAACTCAAAAAAGGCAATGATTACCGGTGTAATCTCGGAGCAGGAGGGAGGTTATCTGCATAGTGAAAAAACCAAGAAACAAGCCGATGGATCAATTGATATGAAAGATGGTAAGTATACCACCTGCGATGCTGAGAACCCACATTTTTATCTGGCATTGACAAAGGCCAAAGTGATACCGAATGATAAAATTGTTTCCGGACCAGCATATCTGGTGATTGAGGATATCCCGCTCCCTTTAATTCTACCCTTTGGATTTTTCCCGAACCAGAAAACACAGGCTTCCGGTATATTGATCCCTGAATATGGTGAAGAAAAAAACAGGGGCTTCTTTTTAAAGAATGGAGGATATTATCTGGCTTTATCAGATTATTTTGATTTAGCTGTTACGGGGGATGTGTTTTCTAATGGAACCTGGGGTGTGGGCGTTCGATCAAATTATAGGGTACGCTATCGATTTAATGGTGGACTTAATGTAAGATATTATAAGAATGTGGCCGGAGATCTTGACCTTGGAACCTATACAAGGTCGCAGGATTTTTCTATCAGGTGGTCACACAGGCAGGATGCGAAATCCAATCCAAGCAGTTCCTTTTCTGCTCAGGTAAATTTGAGCTCCTCAAGTTATGACAGGAACCATAGCTTTGAGACTGAGAATTACCTTACAAACACTAAGCAATCAAGTATTTCTTATACAAAAAAATGGGCAGGAACACCATTTAACTTTAGCGGAAGTCTTTCTCATAGCCAGAACAGTGCAAATAAAACAATGAATCTGAATTTCCCGAAAATGGCATTTAATGTGAACAGGATAACTCCATTCAGACAATTGTCAAGTTCTACTGAGGATAAATGGTACAAGAACATAGAATTGAGCTATTCTGCAAAAATGGAAAATCGCATCAATACATACGATTCCTTATTGTTTACTCCAGCGGTATTTGATGACATGGAGAATGGGTTTAAACATGATATACCTCTTACAGCTAATTTTAAGCCTTTTAATAATTTTAATATTTCCCCAAGAATAAAATATACCGGGGTAATGTATACTGAGAGAGTAGAGAAAGAATGGGATGAGAATTTTATCGATCCGGAAACAGGCCTGGTTACACCCAAACTGGTTGTGGATACGATTGAAGGTTTTCAATATGCTCATGCCTACCTGCCATCAATAGGACTGAGTTTGAATCCCAGGATCTATGGTATGTACCAGTTTAAGAACCCAGAATCCAGTGTAGTGGCAATCAGGCATGTAATAACTCCTGCCCTGGGCTTTAACTATACTCCTGATATGTCAAAGTGGTCTCCAAATTATTATGATACGGTTCAGGTTGATACTTCTGGAAGAACCAGTGTTTATTCTTATTTTGAGAATGGAATTTATGGAACCCCGAGCCTGAATGGAAAGTCGGGCTCTGTTACCTTTAGCCTGAATAACAATATTGAAATGAAAGTAAGAACCGATTCTGATTCTACAACCGATTTTAAGAAAATAAAATTACTGGATAATCTCAGGTTTTCTACCAGTTATAATATTTTTGCTGATTCAATGAACCTTGCTCCGGTTAGTTTATCGGGATATACTACCATGTTTGACAGCAAATTTAAAATTAATTTCTCCGGAACTTTTGATCCCTATGCTCTGGATGAAGAAGGGAGGAAGTATAATAATTTTGAATTAGGAAACTCAGGAAGGCCATTCAGATTAACCAGGTTTAATGTTGGAATTGATTTTAGCCTTCAGTCGAGACAGAAAGCAGGAGAATCACAAAGCTCTGAGAGGCCGACAACAAGGGATCTGGATATGGGGCAAGATGATGTTATGGATTCACAAATGCAGGAACCCGAGGAGCAAGTCTTAGCTCAAACTATGTCTGCAATGTATCCTGGTTATATCGATTTCAATATCCCCTGGAGTCTTTCAGTCAGGTATAACTTTAATTATTCCAAGCCTGGTTTTGATTCTAAGATCACCCAGACTTTAAATTTTAACGGGGATTTGAAACTAACACCCAAATGGCGCATTGGTGTAACTTCAGGATGGGATTTCGAAAAAAACACTTTGTCATATACATCCATGAATATTTTCAGAGATTTGCATTGTTGGGAAATGAGGCTTTCGTGGATACCTATAGGTTACCACCAAAGCTATTCATTTACTATCAATGCCAAGGCATCCATACTCAAAGATCTAAAGTACAAGAAGCACAAGAGTTGGTATGATAATTAATTTTGACTAATTTCATTTTCGTATTATGCGATTAAAACCGGATAATATTTTTTTGCTGAAAACTAAATCTAATTCATAATGAAAAAGAAAGTTATTAAAACATCCAAAGCTCCTTCAGCAGTTGGCCCCTATAGCCAGGCAATTGAAGCCGGTCATACCTTGTATATCTCAGGTCAGATACCAATCGATCCTGCAAACGGGAATGTAGTTGAAGGGGGTATCAAAGAGCAAACCGGGCAAGTACTAAAAAATATTGAGATCATTTTATCGGCCGCAGGCTACCGGAAAAGGGATGTGGTTAAGTCAACATGTCTGCTTGAAAATATGGATGATTTTCAGGCTATGAATGAGGTATATGGTGAATTTTATAATGAAGAACCTCCTGCCAGAGCTGCTTATGGAGTGGTTAAGCTTCCTCTTGGAGTGAAAATTGAAATTGAAACTATTGCTGTTAAAAATTAGCTCACAGGGAGGTGGAACCCGGTATTTGTTTGTCATTTTTTGACAATAAAAAACCTTCCGGAAAAGGAAGGCTTTTTACTTTTAGGTCAGACCTGATTATTCTGAAAAAACTTCAAATTGAATTTCAACCGAAACTTCTCTGTGTAATTTTACAGTGGATACGTAATTCCCAACCTGCTTAATCTGGTCATCAGGAAGCTTTATATTTTTACGATCAACATCAAAACCTTCTTTTTTAATTGCTTCAGCAATTTGTATGTTATTTACCGATCCAAATACTTTGCCTGTGGAACTGGTCTTAGCCCCAATTTTTAAAGAAAGACCTTCCAGTTTTGTAGCAAATTTCAGAGCCTCATTCTTTATTTTCTCTTCTTTATGAGCCCTTTGACGAAGATTTTCTGCATTTACTTTCTTGGCTGATTCGGTAGCTTGAATTGCCAGGCCTTTTGGTATTAAGAAATTTCTTCCATAACCGTCTTTGACATTTATTATGTCATTCTTATAACCCAAACTCGGGATATCTTGTTTTAGTATTATTTCCATAATTGACCCTCCTGCTATTTAAACATATCCACAACATAAGGCAACAGGGATAAATGCCTGGCCCTTTTTACTGCTTGAGCAACTTTTCTTTGATACTTCAAAGAAGTTCCTGTAATTCTACGTGGAAGAATTTTGCCCTGTTCATTTAAGAACTTTTTCAGAAATTCAGGATCTTTATAATCAATATATTTGATCTTGTTTTTCTTGAAACGACAATACTTTTTCTTTTTTACGTCTACTGACACTGGAGTCAGGTACCTGATTTCTGATTCGTTTTTTGCCATTATCTAGTTCTCCACTTTATTTTCAGATTTCTGTCTTCTTTTTTTCTCGGCATAAGCAACTGAGTATTTATCCATTCTGAAAGTCAGGAATCGGATGATCTTTTCATCTCTACGATATTCCACTTCCAGTTTTGAAATAACTTCACCTTCTGCTTTAAACTCAATCAGGTAATAAAACCCTGTTGATTTCTTTTGAATGGGATAAGCCAGTTTTCTTAATCCCCAATTCTCTTCATGAATGATTTCACCTCCATTGTCGGTGATGATCTTCTTGAACTTGTTAACCGCTTCCTTCATCTGAGTATCAGACAAAACGGGAGTTGTAATGAAAACGGTTTCATATTGGTTCAACATAGTAATTAAAAATTTAGTTAAATAAAAGTAATATTTGGGCTGCAAAAATATAATATTTTTTAGTCAATCCAAAGTTCTTAATCAGTATATTTGTCCGAATGTGAATTCCTTTCTTAATTATGAGCTGTCTGGAAAGAAATTTATCATGGAAAAATAAATTTGTTTATGGAGAATTTTATTGTTTCTGCACGAAAATACAGACCTGTTACATTTAACTCAGTCATAGGACAGGGTACGGTTACAGCGACCCTGAAAAATGCTATTAAATCAAATCACCTTGCCCAGGCCTATCTTTTTTGCGGCCCCAGGGGTGTTGGTAAAACCACATGCGCAAGAATCCTGTCTAAGACAATTAACTGCAGTCAAGTTACAAATGATACAGAAGCATGTGATAAGTGTGAGTCGTGTGAAGCATTCAATACAAACAGATCATTCAATATTCATGAGTTAGACGCTGCTTCAAATAATTCAGAGATGATATAAGGAATTTGATCGACCAGGTACGCATTCCTCCTCAGGTGGGTAAATATAGTATTTATATCATTGATGAGGTGCACATGCTTTCAGCACAAGCATTCAATTCTTTTTTGAAAACTCTGGAAGAACCTCCTGCACATGCTATTTTTATCCTGGCCACTACAGAGAAACATAAAATTATTCCCACTATTCTTTCCAGATGCCAGATATTTGATTTCAGACGAATACGTTTGGAGGATATTGTTCAAAGGCTTCAATATGTGGCAGATAGCGAAGGTGTTAAGGCCGAAGAGGAGGCTTTACACATAATTGCACAAAAAGCAGATGGGGCAATGAGGGATGCACTCTCGATTTTTGACCAGATTGTAAGCTTTTCAGGTAAGACTCTTACTTATCAAAATGTAATTGAAAATCTAAATGTCCTGGATTATGAGTATTATTTCAAAATGGTGGATGCATTTTTAAGTAATGAATCAGCACAAAGCTTACTCATGCTCGATGAAATTATGAAGAATGGCTTTGACCCTCATCATTTTGTTACCGGCTTAAGCGGTCACATCAGGGACCTGCTTGTATGTAAAGACAAAGAAACTATTACTCTGCTCGAAGCTGGGGCTGGTTTTAAAGAGCGATATTTAAATCAAAGCAAGAGTACATCCACAGATTTCTTATTTCAGGGTTTAAAGATTCTTAGTATCGCCGATTTTCATTTCAAAACCAGTAAAAATCAAAGATTGCATACTGAATTAACATTAATTAAATTATGTCGCTTATCTGAGGAGAAAAAAAAAACTGATTCTACAGAAAATGAACAGCAGAAAGTAAGTGAAAAAAAAGTTGTAGTTGAGGAAAAACCGGTTGAAACTAAAGAACTAAATGAAAAGAAAATTCCTTCCAAAGATGAGCCCTTGAAGGCTGAAGAAGTATCTTCAGCACCAATGAAAAAGGATGAAGATCAGAATAAAGTTGCAAAGTTCAGGCCTGCATATAAACCTCAAACCACATCTATAAAGGACGCTCTAAATGGAAGTGCTCGCCAGAAAACGGAATCTTCAATTGATCAGGTTAATGATGTAAGCCAGGCATCTGAAGCTGTAGCTCAGAATACTGTCTTTAGCCTGGAGGAACTTCATTCTCAATGGTTGGAATTTTTAAATAGTTCTGATATCAACAAAACCCGTTTGATTCAGACTATCAGGGCTCACAAACCGGAGCTGGAAGAAGGATTCAAGGTAATTGTTGCATTAGAGAATAAGGATCAAAAGGAAGATTTTGATCGTTTTGCAAAGTCTGACATATTAAACCATCTGAAGCAGTCCCTGAAGAATCAGGAAATCACACTTACCAGCGTTTTGAATGAGCATAAAGAAAAGGGTAAAAAGCCATATACTGAGGAAGAGAAATTCAATCATCTCCTTAGAAAAAACCCACATCTAAAGACACTGAAACAGCAAATGGGACTTGATTTCGAATAAATATATCTCCCCGGAGTAAGCTTAGAAATCATTTGTTTTACTCCCCTTGTTTCATTAAATTTGCGCTCGCGATTCTAAATCTAAAAAACCAAATAATATTATGAATGGAAAGAAAATTACAATTCAAGATGGTGTTTTGAATGTTCCTGATTCACCAGTGATTCCTTTTATTGAAGGAGATGGTACAGGACCGGATATTTGGGCAGCTTCAGTCCGTGTTCTGGATGCGGCAGTTGAAAAAGCTTATAATGGAAAGAAGAAAATATTCTGGAAAGAAGTACTTGCTGGTGAAAAAGCATTTAATAAAACAGGAGAATGGTTGCCAGAGGAAACTCTTGATACCATAAGAGAATACTTAATAGCCATTAAGGGGCCTTTGACTACTCCTATTGGCGGTGGTATAAGATCATTAAATGTGGCATTAAGGCAAATATTAGACTTGTATGTTTGCCTTCGGCCGGTGAAATACTATGATGGCGTTCCTTCGCCGGTAAAAGATCCAACCACCACTGATATGGTAATCTATCGTGAAAATTCGGAAGATATTTACGCAGGGGTGGAATATTTGCATGGAACTGAGGAAAATGAAAAAGTGAAGAAATTTCTGATAGAAGAAATGGGTGTTACAAAGATCCGCTTCCCTGAAAGTACTTCAATAGGAATTAAACCTATTTCAAAAGAAGGAACCGAAAGATTGGTCAGAGCTGCTATTGTTTTTGCACTTGAAGAAGGCAGACCTTCTGTGACTTTTGTTCATAAAGGGAATATTATGAAATTTACTGAAGGTCAGTTCAAGCAATGGGGCTATGACCTGGCTGAAAAAGAATTTGGGGATAAGGTATTTACATGGCAACAATATGACATTATTCAGGAAAAGAGTGGTACAGAAGCAGCCAATAAAGCTCAGGATGAGGCTCTTGCTTCAGGAAAATTATTGATTAAAGATGTAATTGCTGATGCCTTTCTTCAACAAATTCTTACAAGGCCAAAGGAATATTCTGTGATAGCAACAATGAACCTGAATGGAGATTATATATCTGATGCACTTGCTGCTATCGTAGGCGGAATAGGAATTGCCCCTGGCGCTAACATTAACTATGAAACAGGTAATGCAATTTTTGAAGCAACACATGGTACTGCTCCTAAATATGCAGGTTTAGATAAGGTAAACCCGGGTTCAGTAATACTTTCAGGTGTAATGATGCTGAAGCATATGGGATGGAAAAAGGCTGCTGACCTTATAGTAAAGGCTTTGGAAGCTGCCATTGCAAATAAGCGGGTCACTTATGATTTTGAAAGACAAATGGAAGGTGCAACTTTATTGAAATGCTCAGAGTTTGGTGATGAACTCATCAACAATATGTAAATAACTAAAACAAATAGAAACATGTTATCGTCGAAAATTGAAGAACTATTAAATACACAGATTGAAAAAGAAGGTTATTCTTCATTATTATATCTGGCTATGGCATCCTGGGCTGAAGCTCAGGGCTATCCCGGAATTTCACAATGGCTTTATGCACAGGCAGATGAGGAGAAAATGCATATGCACGAATTTATACATTATGTAAATGACAGGGGAGGAAAGGCTGTGATCCCCGGGTTTAAAAAGCCCCCGGCTGAATACAACAGTATTACTCAAATGTTTGATGATGTGATGAGTCATGAGCAATTTATATCAGCATCTATAAACGATATTGTTGCTCTATGTGTTGAGGAAAAAGAATATACAACTCAAAATTGGCTGCAGGGCTTTGTGGCTGAGCAAATAGAGGAGGAAGCTTCTGTTCAGGAAATTCTTGATAAACTGAAATTGGTTGGCGATCATAACATGTATATGTTTGACAGGGATATAATGAGTATGAGAACTACAGATTCCGACACGAAAGAATAGACATACCTTTAGAATTTCAAAATTCCTGGTGGTTTCTTTTTAATAATATGAAGGAGCCTGATAATAACAAAATGTATAAACGTCCATTTGTAGGGACCCTCCTGGGCTGGTTCAGCATAGTCGGACTTGCCCTGGCTTTATTGTTAACAGTATTTATTTCTTTCCTGAGCTATGAGGGATTTGAAGCCGGGGAGATGGGAACTATGATTGGAATTTTTGCTGCAGTAGGTTTATTTTTTATAATACCATGGTTGATTTTTAAACTGGTTCTTACAATTGGTATTTTCAAAGGCAGGAAATGGGCAGTGGTAATCTCACTTGTATTTACAATAATTGGTTTTATTCCGGGTCTCTTTATGCTGGGAACAGGCATAGGCTTTTTTTTACTTAGCATTGGTTTTTTAACCCTGATGCTATGGGCTGAAATAAAATGCCTGAAACATCCTTATTATAACCTGAGTTCGATATAAGACTTTGCTTAACCCCAGCCTTCCTGCTGGCAGGCAAGTCGCCCCTGGCTATTATCTGATAGGGCTGTCTCAAAAGCACCTATCTGCGTCATTCTGAACTTGTTTCAGAATCTTAAACTTCTGACAATCAATAGATCCTGAAACAAGTTCAGGATGACGATTCGCATTAAAGTGTCTTTTGAGACAGCCCCTTAGTTAACAAGTAGTATAATAGGGCTTTAGCCCAACAATTTAATTGTTAAGGCTGATTAAATTGATAGTTTCTGTTTATTTCGTAAAATCATTCAACATTTTCCTCACCAGGTCAACAGATTCAATATAATAGGATGCTTTGGTGGTTTTTGCACCTACCTTGATAGTAAAAGCTCCTTCTGGCATCACATCGAAAGTATACTCATCGGTCCAGTCATCACCCACCGCAAAAATAAAGTCAAACTTTCTGTCCCCCATTTTTTGAATGGAGGCCTTCCCTTTATTAATCCCGGAGTATTTTATTTCAATTACTTTATCTCCATCCATGATTTCCAGGTTAAGGTTTGAGGTCAAGGTCCTCAATTCATCTCTTAGCTCCCACGATCGTTGAATACCAAGGTCGGGGTCTGCCTTGCGGTAATGCCATACCAGAGAAAAATTCTTGTTTTCTATAAAACTACCGGGTGTTTGGTCAACATAGAACTCCAGTAAGGGTCTGACAGACTCTTTCCATTCATTGTCAATCTGTTCCATCATGTACCAGTCAGTTTCTGGTTGCCTGAGCCAAACCCCATGTTCGGCAACGAAATGAATGTTCCAGCTTTCATCAAACCACCTTCCCAGTGTTTCCTTATCACGACCACTGATTATTATAATCATATTATTCTCATCTTCTGATAGCCTTCCCAAAATATTATAGAGATCTTCGTCAGGCCTTGCATCTTCTGGATTTTTCCTGAACCAGGAAAGGGTGCCATCATAATCCAGGAAGAGGATTCGATTCTTTGATTTTTTGTATTTGCTGATAATCTGGTTTATGCGTGTCGTGCTAAGTTTTTTTGTTAAGTTGGTTTGCTGGAGTTCCTTAACTTTCTCCAGGCCCCTTATAAATCCATTGGCCCACCTCTCAATATTGTATCTCTTCAATCTTTCTGTCATTACGGCAATACGCCTGGACTGTTCTTCCCCTGGCATTTCAAGAGCTTCCTTAATGGCATCTACGATTTCACTTAAGTTGTTTGGATTTACCAGCAGAGCCTCATGAAGCTCTTTGGATGCACCAGCCAGTTCACTAAGTATCAATACTCCTTTCCCATTAAACTGTGAGGCCACAAATTCTTTAGCCAGCAAGTTCATTCCGTCGCGAAGGGGAAGTATAAGGCCAATATCAGTTACTTTAAATATTTCAATCAGTTCATCCAATATGAACTCCTGGTTGAGATACCTGATTGGCATCCATGTAATGCTTCCAAAATTGCCATTTATCCTTCCAACAAGCTCATCAACTTCCTTTTTCAATTGGTTATACATTATTCCGCTTTCTCCGGATGGTAAGGCAAGGAGTATGAGATTTACCTTTTCAAGGTATTGAGAATTTTGTTGCAAAAACATTTCAAAAGCCCTCAAACTGTATTGAATGCCCGTGGTATATTCAAGCTGTCCTATTGAAAGAATCAATTTTTTACCCCTGTCGGGCATCAGGAAGGTCTCAACCTCATTCTGGATCTTCGATTTGGATTTCCCGCCAATCTCTTTTCTTGTTTTTTCAGCTGCGACCTGAATTCTATTGAAGTTAATACCCTTGGGAAAGGCATCTACCTTTAGAGTTCTTTCACCAATAGATATTCTGTTAAAGTCGGTGTCATGTCCCATTAAACGTCTTACACAGCTCAAAAAGTGCCGCACATAATCATAGGTATGAAATCCGACCAGATCAGCTCCAAGCATTCCTTCAATGATTTCAACGCGCCAGGGAAGAAGCCTGAAAATTTCAAAGGATGGAAAAGGCAGATGTATGAAAATTCCAATCGACAGGTTGGGTATTTTTTGTTTTATAAGGTTGGGAAGTAGCAACAAATGATAAGAATGTATCCACAGGTAATCATTTTCGTTAATGCTTTGCAAAATTTTTTCTGCATATAGCTGGTTGATCTTCGTATAAGCTTCCCAGGATTCATCGTCATATACAACATTTTGCGGGAAGTAGTGAAAGAGTGGCCAAAGGGTATTGCTGGCAAAACCATGCAGATATCTGTTATGTTCTTCAGGGTCCGGAAAAATGGGAATACAATTGTAATTTTTCAGTTGGCTCTTTAAATCCCGCATTTCCCGAATATTGAAATCGTAATTTTCAATTCCTGTGTGCCCAATCCATTGGGTGTGAAACCCTTTGTAGAAGTCCTGCAGACCGGAACTGGTTAACTCATCACCCGGTTGGATAATGTAATCAATCCCGGAGTGTTGAATATCGACTGGCAAGAA
>DAOWNN010000026.1 GCA_030642585.1 Bacteroidota bacterium
AGCATTTGCCGGATTACAACTCCCACCATACAGAATGCTTGTACTCTCTGCCACATCCGGGCCATAATGGCTTTCAATCTCCTTTCTTATAAACTTATGCATTTCCTGTGCTTGTTCCGGACTTGCAGTTACCCCTGTTCCTATTGCCCACACAGGTTCGTATGCGATTATAACTTTTTGGAATTTGTCTTTATCCAGTTCGAATAATCCTGTCTTTATTTGATTTTTTATGATATCAAAGTGCTTGCCGGAGTTTCTTTCATCCAGTACTTCCCCGCAACAATAGATAGGATTGATTCCATTTTCCAGGGCAATATTCACTTTTGTCTGAAGGCTTGCTTCATCTTCATTAAAATATTTTCTTCTTTCAGAGTGCCCGATAAGAACATATTCTGCACCGGTAGATTTAATCATATCTGCAGAAATTTCTCCTGTATATGCTCCTTTTTCCCATTCTGCCATATTTTGTGCGGCAACTGAAATGTATTTGGAGTTGATCAGACCTGCAACTTCTGAAAGCAGGATATAGGGTACACCAAGAATAATTCCTGTTTCATGATGAGGTAGATTTTCAACCAATTCATTTATCTTTTTTGCAAGCTCAATACCTGTGTTAAGGGTATTGTTCATTTTCCAGTTACCGGCGACTATTTTTTTTCTCATGTTTATTTTAGAATTAGAATTTGATTTTCAAATGTACAAATAATAAATTGTTAGGTTCGCTTCATTCGTCTCTTCAGCCTGGCTTATTGTTCACTCCTGTGTCACTTTTGTATTATAAAGAACAACGAAGTGTAAGCTGCTGTTAATCAAAGACAAAGTCAAGTTAGCTTGACGCGTATGACCAAAGGGGCATCCCTTAAAAGTCACTTGTGAGCTAAAAGTTCGTGGCCTCCTATAATCTCTTTCTTGCCCTGTCCCCACAGTGAAATTTGTTCCTTCCCTGATGAAATATTTTCATGCCTCAAATTTCACAGGGCAAGCGTCGCATTTCACGTGGCAAGCCTGTGCCCTGCGCCCTTACTCTTCATTCCTGTAGGGAGCAATAGATGCTGCGAGTGACCAAAGGAAAAATATGGATAGAAAAAGGGAATATATTTTCCATTTGTCCCTGTCTTTTCTGAGCCTGGTAATTTGTTCTGAGAGAAGTTGTCCGGAAAATTCGTCAGCATTTGGAATACCTCGCCAGCTCCATTTTTCCAGGATGGTGCTGTTTTTTAGTAGAAGGAGTCCCGGATTTGATCGAATTATGGTTTTTAAGGTAGTTTCATCGCATGAATAAAATTCAAAGAATGGATCTGTGTTTGTCCAAAATGACTCAATTTCGAAACCGTTTGATGAGGTAAGTCCATAAAAGGGTATGTCTCTCTGCATAAAATACAGGGCCAGCTCATTAATTTCATCTAAAGATTCAAGCCTTGATTCAGAAAGATTTTTACTGACTACCAGAAATGAATAATCAGGATTATTAAGCACCTGGTATGTAATATCTTCTCCATCTGATGTGACTATATTGAAATCATGAATTGGGGCCTGATAACCTTCTTTTATAAGTATGGATTTTTGATCTACAAAGCTCCAGGTGCTGTCTTGCCAGGGAAAATCATCAGTTGAAAATTCTTTTTGGGTTCCATTATTCTCATAAATAAGAGTCGTTTCGTATTGGTCTTGCTCTGCACCTTCAGGGATTGTCATTCCTTCTAAGATTGATGATCCAATACTATAGGGTCTGAAATCAATTACCGGAAGATGAATAAGTCCATATCCGGATATACCTCCGATAAAGACAAAAAACGCAGAAACTACAACCCACTCTGTGGCAGTATTATAAAGATTAATATATTTCTTTCTCCCCAAGATAGTGACCATGGTAAATATTAAAAGAAACACATTTTTATAAAAAGTTTGCCAGTTAGTGAGAACCATGGCATCACCAAAACAACCACAGTCATCAACAGGATTAGAGATAGCAAGGATCAGTGTAAGTGGAGTGAAAAAGATCATAAAGAGAAGGGCACCCCAGGAACCAATCCTTGTTCTGAGTCCAAAAAAGAGAGAAATCCCAACAACAAATTCCAGGCTTGAGAGAATCAGGGCAAAAAACAATGCGAATTCGTGCAGGAAATTCAGGTTAAAAGCATCGAAATAATCCTGAAATTTGTAGGCCGAACCCATGGGGTCAATTCCTTTTACGAAACCAGAAAAGATGAAGATAAAGCCTACCAGCATCCGGCTGAAGATAATAAGATATTTGATGAGTTTGGTTTTTGAATACATGCTATTCTGATTGTTTACGAATATTCCATTAGAAAAATAATTAATTGCTTCTGGTTGTTCATTTGGGATTCAATAAATTCTCCATATTAATTAACTCCAGAATTTTATGAAATATATCACTGGGCGGAAGAATAGAGTTTTCCTTATCGCCACATTCAATAATCTTTAGTTTTTCATCCCCGGAGGCCAGGTCAAGATAAACATCCCTTACAAATTTTTGGAAATTCAGGTCTTTTTCATGTATGTCAAAATTCCCATTCAAATAATCTCTGTCTTTTCCATTCCTTATATCTGTCAATTTCTCATGAGTAAATTGAAAAGGAACATCAAGAAAGAGGTTAAGATCAGGTTTGGGAATCTTATAATAATTGTATTCCAGATCTAATATCCATTTCTTGAGAGTCTCCCGCTCATATTCATGAGAAAATTTGGCACATTGGTAGGCAATATTCGAATAGACATAACGGTCAGCAATTACATAGATGTCATTTTTAAGATATTGAAGAATAGTATTTGCAGCATCTTTCCTGTCTCCGGCATAAAGTAAGGCTACCAGATAGGGATTCACATCCTCATTTTTCCCGAATTCCCCCCTGAGAAAGCGTGCTATCAGCTCTCCGAATACAGGAGAGTCAGTTCTGGGGAAATGCAGGTAGTAAAACTTCTTGCCCAGTTTTGTCAGCTCATCGCGAAGAAGCTGCAGTTGAGTTGATTTTCCGGCCCCATCAAGGCCCTCAATTACAATAAATTTCATTTATAAGAAGATTGCTTGTTAAAAAAACTGTATAAGATGTTTAATAAAGATGGCTTTTTATAAATTTGTCTAAAGTTAATCCGAAATATTCATCACAAAAAGAAAATTTGTCATGAATCTTTTAAGCAAAAAATGATCATTAAAGATAGTTTTTTTCAGTCAGGTGCTTCCTTTCTTACAAAAAATTCCAGCATTAATCTTCGTGGTGTAATTTATACTTTCGATAAACCCAAAATAATGGGGATATTGAATATAACTCCAGATTCTTTTTATGATGGAGCAAAGTATACTTCTCAGCCTGAAATTATGACAAGAGTAAGAGAAATGATTAAAGAGGGAGTTGATTTTATTGATTTAGGAGCCTGCTCGTCAAGGCCCGGAGCCGGGATAATTTCGGAAGCAGAGGAATTGTCCAGGTTGGAGCCTGCCATAACAAATATCAAAAAAGAATTTCCCGAAATGTTTCTTTCCATAGATACTTTCCGGTCGGGTATAGCCCGTAAGATGGTCCGGGATTTTGGTGCTGACATAATCAATGATATTTCAGCCGGGACACTAGACTCAAAGATGTTTGAAACAATGGCTGACTTAAATGTGCCTTATATTATAATGCATATGCAGGGAAATCCGCAGAATATGCAGGATGATCCAACGTATGAAAGCCTTGTTAAGGATATACTGAAGTTTCTTGCCCAAAAAAAACACAAATTGAATCTAATTGGGGTAAAGGACATTATTATAGATCCCGGTTTTGGATTTGGCAAAACCCTGGATCATAATTACAAAATTCTTGCTGAACTTGATGCATTTGCTTTACTTGAGGTTCCTGTCATGGTTGGTATTTCCAGGAAATCGATGATCAGTAGATTGCTGAATATTGATACTGACGATACATTAATCGGTACCAGTGCCGCTCACTCTTATGCTTTATTGAAAGGGGTGGATATTCTCAGGGTGCATGATGTGAAGGCTGCAAAAGAAACTATTGATATTATTCAGAAGATTCAGGGCGGCAACAAATAAATATGAAAGTATCAATAATGAGACATGTTGTCTTTGCATCCTTCCTGGTAAAAACAGTTGAATCGGATTCCTTAGGCTTAAAAGCAGAATCTGCATTCGGGGAGCAATTGAGAATATTAGAACTCCAACACAAATAATGAACTTATTTTGAGATTGGATATATAAGGGCAAATACTAATATTTTTTTAAATTTGTTTTTGAAAACTATTTCTGGTGTTTTGCATCGGAAGAGAATTAATTGAAAACTATGATTTTATCCTTTATTCATATCAGCTTATTGGATATGCTGGATATTTTTTTGGTAGCAGTGCTGCTTTATCAGTTATACAGATTGCTTAAAGGAACAATTGCCATTAATATTTTTGTGGGACTTTTTGGGGTTTATTTATTCTGGCTCCTCGTAAAAGCCTTGAATATGGAATTGTTAAGTTCTATTTTAGGACAGTTTATCGGGGTGGGAGTGATAGCCTTGATTATCGTCTTTCAACAGGAAATTCGTCGTTTTCTGTTGATTCTGGGTGGGAGTTATAGGATTCCCAAATGGCTTTCATTTTCTTTCTTGTTTTCTAAGGAGACCACTGAAATTATAAGTGATGAAGTAGCCAGTGTTGTTGAGGCCTGTGAAAATATGTCGTCTACTTTAACCGGAGCACTAATTGTTTTTGCCAGGAAATCTGAATTAGATCACATTCTGGAAACAGGAGACCTGATTGATGCACAAGTATCATCCAGGCTACTTGAATCTATTTTTTTTAAGAATAGCCCTCTTCATGATGGAGCTGTATTAATTGTTGACGACAAAATCAAGGCTGCACGATGCCTGCTCCCTACAACAGAGAATATCTATTTGCCTGCAAGATACGGAATGAGACACAAGGCCGCTGTGGGAGTGACTGAAAAAACAGATTCTGTAGTAGTTATAGTATCTGAGGAAACCGGGAATATTACTGTTTCGGTAAATGGAAAGCTATCCAACAAGCTCTCCGCCTCCGGGCTTCGAAAAAAATTAATGGAAGAATTGGGATAGAAGGGAAGTCTAAAAGTCCAAAAGACCAAGGGTCAAAAGTCCAGGTCTTGATTTTTTTTCAGGCTATTTATGATGGAGAAGGCAAAGGGATTTCAAGATTTATGGATCTGGTAGCAGACGCGAGAACTAATTAAGGAATTTTACCAGATTTTCAGAACTAGTCCGGGTTCTCAAGATTTTGGGTTTGGACGTCAGATACATGATGTAGGTATTTCTATTTTGTGCAGGGATCGCTTCATTATCAAAGTATCTGCGTTCATCATAATAAATCTATACTATTTGACTATTTGACTTCAGACTCTTTGACTTTCCAGGTTTTCGTTGTATCCAGGTCTTTTATGAACAGGCATAAGAAATGTTGCCTTGGCTTCCTCATTTCGCAATAATCTTTCAATATTTTTCTGATGAGTAAAAAGTAGTAAAATAGAAACTATCAGGGAAAAATATATCAGAGAGGGAGTAGTAGTATGGAAAATCAGTACAACAACAAATGGAAATGAGAATCCGGCCAGTATTGAGCTAAGTGAGACATATTTAGTAAGAAAGACTGTAAGGAAAAAAATGCCTGCACAGACAGCTGTAGCAACGGGACTAATAGCCAGGACAACTCCAACCAGCGTAGCTACTCCCTTTCCCCCTTTGAATTGAGCATATACAGGGAATATATGGCCTAAAATAGCAGCAACTCCCAGAATCATCTGATAAGTTATAAAATCGTCAGATTTAGGGATATAAAAACTGGATAAGAAGGCAAGCTGAACAGCAAGCCATCCTTTAAAAAGATCAATAACCATTACAACTACTCCTGCTTTCCAACCGAAAGTACGTATGGTATTTGTTGCTCCGGCATTTCCACTGCCATAATTGCGAATATCCTTACCAAAGAACCACTTTCCAATCCAAACAGAAGTGGCAATTGATCCGATTAAATAGGCAAGGAGGATCAGAGAGATTCTAATTAATATTTGCATATTGTTTTTGTTTACCCTGGGTACAAAAGTAAACTTTTTTTTTAACATGACTTTTTTAATCTCACAACAAGCTTAAAAGCCGGAATTTGGATTTAAAAAAAAAAGCAGTGGTTTCTTCCCACTGCCTTTTTTTATGAAGTATAAAATTATTTATTCAGTATGTTTGCCTGTGCAGCTGCAAGTCGTGCAATTGGCACTCTGAATGGAGAGCAACTTACATAATCCATACCTACCATGTGGCAAAATTCTACAGAATTCGGATCTCCTCCATGCTCGCCACAAATTCCAACTTTAAGTTTGGGATTTGTTTTTCGCCCCCTGGATGTACCCATTTCAACCAATTGTCCTATTCCTTCCCTGTCAAGAACCTGGAAGGGATCATTTTTAAGAATTCCATTTTCAATATAAACAGGGAGGAATTTACCAGCATCATCCCTGGAATATCCAAATCCCATCTGGGTAAGGTCATTAGTTCCAAATGAGAAAAACTCAGCCACTTCTGCTATCTTGTCAGCAATAAGTGCAGCACGTGGGATTTCAATCATTGTTCCCACAAGATAATCTATTTTCTTGCCTCTTTCTTCAAATACTTTTTCAGCAACTTTTCTCACAATTGCTTCCTGCATTTTGTATTCTTCAAGAGTACCGATTAAAGGAATCATAATTTCAGGATAGGCAACAATACCCTTTTCTTTCAGGTTCATGGCAGCTTCAATAATTGCCCTTCCCTGCATTTCTGTAATTTCAGGATATGTAATTCCCAGGCGGCATCCACGGTGTCCTAACATTGGATTGAATTCATGAAGTGAATCCACTTTAGCTTTAATCAAATCAATGCTGACCCCCATTTCCGCAGCCATTTCTTTCTGGTTGGCCTCCTCATGAGGAATGAACTCATGTAATGGTGGGTCAAGCAGACGTATGGTTACCGGGAGATCATGCATAGCAGCAAAAATTCCTTCAAAATCGCTCCTTTGAATGGGCAATAATTTGTCGAGGGCTACTCTTCTTCCGGCTTCATCGTCAGCAAGGATCATTTCTCTCATTGCTATAATCCTATCTCCTTCGAAAAACATATGTTCAGTACGACAGAGGCCAATACCTTTCGCACCAAATGATCGTGCTACTTCAGAATCATGGGGAGAATCTGCATTTGTGCGTACATACATTCTTGAATGTTTATCTGCAAGCTTCATGAGTTTTTCAAAATAATCACTGATCTCGGGATCAATGGTTGCTATTTTTCCATCATAAACTTCACCGGTAGACCCGTTCAATGAAATCCAATCTCCTTCTTTAAAGGTTTTTCCATCTGCTTTGAAGGTCTTGTTATTATAATCAACTGTTACAGATCCTGCTCCTGACACACAGCATTTACCCATTCCCCTGGCCACTACTGCTGCATGGGAGGTCATTCCCCCTCTGGCGGTAAGTATCCCATTGGCAACATGCATACCCTTTAAATCTTCTGGCGATGTTTCAATACGAACCAGTATTACTTCTTTTCCTTCATCAGCCCATTGTTCTGCGTCGTCTGCAAAAAACACGACCTGGCCTGTTGCAGCTCCAGGAGAAGCAGGGAGCCCTTTTGCTAAAACATGTGCATCTGCAATAGCCTGATTGTCAAATACAGGATGCAGTAATTCATCTAATTTTTCAGGCTCATTCCTGAGTAAAGTTGTTTGTTCGTCAATCTCACCTTCGTTTAAAAGATCCATTGATATCTTTATCATGGCAGCACCTGTCCGTTTCCCATTTCTGGTTTGTAATAGCCAAAGTTTTCCCTCCTGAATAGTAAATTCAAGATCCTGCATGTCTTTATAGTGCAGTTCAAGTTTTTTCTGAGTTTCAAAAAGTTCCATATATATCTCCGGCATCGTTTCCTCTAAGGAAGGGAACTCAAGAGCTCTTTCTTCTTCAGAAACCATTGCCAGCGTTGCCCACCTTAAAGAACCTTCTTTCGTGATTTGCTGGGGTGTTCTTGTCCCTGCTACAACATCTTCACCCTGTGCATTGATCAGGTATTCTCCATTAAATAAATTTTCACCTGTTCCGGCATCCCGTGTAAATGCCACACCGGTTGCAGATGATTCACCCATATTACCAAATACCATAGCCTGAACATTCACAGCTGTGCCCCACTCATCAGGAATTTTATTCAACTTCCGGTACAGGATCGCTCTCTCGGTATTCCAACTGTCAAAGACGGCCATAACTGAACCCCATAGCTGGGCCCATGGATCTGTTGGGAAATCATTACCAGTTCCCTTTTTAACAGCTTCTTTAAACCTGCGCACCATTTCCTTTAAGTCCTGAACAGTAAGATCTGTATCCAGAAGAACGTTTTTTTCTTTTTTAAGATCTTCGATAATTTCTTCAAAGGGATCAATGGCTTTCTTGGAAGATGGTTTCATTCCCAATACAACATCCCCATACATCTGCACAAATCTACGATATGAATCCCAGACAAATCTTTCATTTCCGGTTTTCTCAATCAAGGCTTTCACAGTTTCTTCATTCATTCCAAGGTTTAAAACCGTGTCCATCATTCCTGGCATAGATGCCCTGGCACCGGAACGGACAGATAGAAGTAGAGGGTTTTTCATGCTTCCAAACTCCATCCCCATTATACCTTCAACATAGGATACAGCTTGTTCAACTTCTTGTTTCAATAATTCTACAACCTTATCCCTGCCAAGTTTATTATATTCAGCACATACTTCTGTAGTAATTGTGAATCCGGGAGGCACAGAAACTCCTATCAGATTCATTTCGGCCAGATTCGAACCTTTTCCTCCAAGGAGGTTTTTCATTTCAGCCTTTCCCTCGGCATTTTTGTTTCCAAATGTGTAAACTCTTTTTACTTGTGACATATTATCAGTTTTGTTAAAAATTTATCCTGAAAAATGAACACAAAAATAGCAAATATTTTCACATCTGAGCACTTGGTTTTAAGTTATTGAATACTTGCATTTTTCAAAGCATGGAAATCAGGCATAGCCATAGCTACGTGGAGCTTTTCTGACGATAAGAAACATGAAAGATTGGCTCTGGTATTAAAGTATTCCTGACACAAGTCTCTTTACATATTTTTTGTCTGAATATTATTAAAGGCTGATACAGTTATACTAAAATGATATTGTGCTTTTTACATTCCCTTCTCATTGTTTCTGGCCAAATACTACATTGTATTTCACCAATATGTGCCTTCCTCAGGAAAAACATGCACAGCCTTGACTGACCTATGCCACCTCCAATAGATAAAGGGAGCTTGCCCAATATTAATTGTTGGTGAAACAATAAGTTTTTTCTGTTCAGAGTGTCAGTTAATTTCAGTTGCTTCAATAATACATTTTTATCAACCCTGATACCCATTGAAGATATTTCGAAGGCAATTTGAAGAATCGGATTCCACAGAATAATGTCTCCATTTAATCCTTTATATCCATTTTCTCCTGATGAAGTCCAATCGTCATAATCTGGAGCACGGCTATCATGAGGTTTTCCATTTGCAAGTTTATCGCCGATTCCGATAATAAAAACAGCTCCGTGTTTTTTTGCAGCTTCATTTTCTCGTTCTGCAGGTGACAATTCAGGATATTCGGCAAGTAATTCCTCAGAATGAATAAATGTGATTTCATCCGGCAGAACTGGTTTTATCTGCGCATAATTTTCATAGATAACAAATTCAGTACGTTTCAAGACTTCATAAATTTTCACAACAATATATTTAAGAAAGTTTATAGTTCTCTCTTCCTTTATAATTACTCTTTCCCAATCCCATTGATCAACATAAAGTGAATGCAAATTTGTTAATTCTTCATCCGGCCTGATAGCATTCATATCGGTGTAAATACCATATCCTTTGTTGATATGGTAATCGGCAAGAGCCATTCTTTTCCATTTTGCCAGCGAGTTGACTACTTCAGCATCAGAATCGTCTAAATCTTTTATTGAAAAGGCTACTTTTCTTTCAGTACCGTTAAGATCATCATTTATACCAGTATTTTTTAAAACAAATAAGGGTGCGGTTACACGGCGTAGCCGCAGTTCTGATGATAAATTCTCCTGTAATGTGTCTTTTATAAGTTTGATTGCTTTTTCAGTCTGTTTCAAATCTAATATGCTCTTATAGTTCTTTGGCGCAATAAATTTTGTCATAATTAATAGTATATTATTTTCAGGTAAAAATATCTGTAATGAAAGTAAAAACAAAATTATATTGCAAATAAGTTATATAAAGTTTAAATTTGCTTAGAGAATATTTTAATATGAAATAAAAAAGTAATAGAATGTAAATATTTTGATATAAAAATGAAGAAAAAATTTCAAATTGATACTTTAGATCGCAAAATACTGTCTGTTCTTACAAAAGATGCTCGCATTACTTTTTTAGAAGTTGCCCGGAAGTGCGGTGTCTCTGGTGCTGCAATACACCAGCATGTAAAACGGCTAAGCCGGCTTGGAATAATTGAAGGCTCAGAATTTATTGTCAATCCGAAGACTATTGGATATAGTACTTGTGCCTACATTGGTATTTTTCTTGAACAGGCTGGTTTGTATGATAGGGTGGTTGAAGAATTGTTAGAGATTCCTGAGATAACACAGTGTCATTACACTACTGGCAATTATTCAATATTTATAAAAATATATGCCAGGGATAATGATCACTTAAGGCTTATACTTGCTGAAAAATTGCAAAATATAAAGGGAGTCTCAAGAACAGAGACATTTATCTCGCTTGAGGAGAGCTTCAACAGGCAGTTACCAATTCCTGAATTTGACGAATAATAATTGCTATAGCAATATTGGATATTCTATGGAAGATGAAACTCTTTCAGTATATTATACCCGACACTTTCAACTTCATTTTTTACCTTTTTTTGATCAATTGAATTGCCGGCAATATTTACTTCCCCTGAGGCAAGGTCTACTTGAACATTCTCTACTCCTTTAACAGAAAGAATGGCATTTTCAACATTTTCTTTACAATGATTACAGGTCATTCCTTCAACAATTATATTCCATTTTGTTCCGGCTCCCGGAATGTTTTTTTGCTCAGTGTTTTTTCCTGATTTGAAGAATTTTTTCCAGTAACCCAGGAGAATTAAACCCCCTAATGAGAATGTTGAGCATAATTTTAGCCATTGAGGTAGCATTTCATGCTGGTGAATTGCAGCATTTTGTTCAACTGGTAAAGAGAACCATGCAGCTGGCAGAAATAGATCAATGATGGTACCAAACAACAAAGCTCCACCAATTATAGTGAGCAGATAAGCAAGCAGAGATCTTTTTCCGAGTGTTTTTGCAATTAAAGTTATTGTTGCTGCATTTGTTGCCGGTCCTGCCATCAGGAAAACAAGTGCAGCTCCGGGAGATAATCCCTTAAGTAGAAGTACTGCAGCTATTGGCACTGATGCAGTTGCACAAACGTATAGCGGAACAGCTGCAATCAGGATAATTATCTTTCCAAGGAAGTCATTGCCGTAATAGGATGAGAAAAAATCATCAGGAACAAATACAGAAATAATAGCTGCCAGAATGAGTCCCAGGATCAGCCAGTTGGAAATATCCTGTAAAAATTCTCCAAATGCATATGAGAACATTTCTTTGATTTTCTCAGGAAGTTTGGTTTTTTTCTTCTTATCCGGCTCTATTACCTGTTTGGTATCAATGATTTTTCCCCGGTTGATAAAATTGGTAAAAATACCACTAAAAATACCTGTGAATAATGCTACCACTGGTCGGATAAGAGCAAAAGGCAGTCCCAGCAGAGAATAAGTTACCAATATGGAATCTATGCCTGTCTGAGGTGTGGATGTCATAAATGAAATGGCAGATCCTTTGGAGGCTCCATGTTTATAAAATGATATTCCGGTGGGTATAACACCACAGGAGCATAGCGGTAATGGAATACCCAACAGAGAGGCATTAATTGCTGCTTTGGTATTGTTTCCTCCCATTAGTTTGTTAATTTTTTGCTTTGGAAAAAAAACATGGAGCAAACCGGCAAAAAAGAAACCCAGCATGAGATATGGCGACATCTCATTTACAATCTCAATAAAATCGAATATGAAATTTAATAAGTATGTTTTAAAAAGATCCATTTGATATCAATAATAAATGCAAAGTTAATTTATAATCCATATCATGATTGGCCCTCAAACTATTTGGAATCTATTTATAATCACCTGAGTTTAACAGTCGAATGGTCTATAGTCTGAAAGACAACAGATGTATTATTCCTATGCTCTAATCACACTTCACCTCATTGTAATACATTCATTTCTAATCAATTAGATTCTTACTCTGAGACTTTCGACTTTTAGACTTTTTTCTCTTTATCAGGATCTGGGGTGGAACTGAATGATTGTATCTCTAAGATAGTCCCTGTCAAGATGAGTGTAAATTTCAGTGGTGATTATCGACTCATGACCAAGCATTTCCTGAACAGCCCTCAAGTCAGCACCTCCATCTATAAGATGTGTGGCAAATGAATGTCGAAAAGTGTGAGGGCTGACTTTTTTCTTTAAACCTGTTTTTTCAGCCAGGTCTTTTATTATAGTGTAGATCATTATTCGTGAAAGTCTACGTCCGTTCCGGCTTAAGAATAAAACATTTTCATCTTTCCGGTCAATCTTTTTAAGTTTGTGCCTGTCTTCCAGATAATAATTGATTTCTTTAATAGACTGAGAGCCAATAGGTACCAGGCGTTCTTTTTTCCCTTTGCCAATGAC
>DAOWNN010000082.1 GCA_030642585.1 Bacteroidota bacterium
AATTACCATTTTTCTAAGTGGTACCTGGTGGCTTGCCCAGAGAGATTCCCTCAGTCCCAACCAGGATCAGTTGACAAACCAGACAGAAATTACTGATGTCTCCGGCAAGGATATTTCAGAACCAGGGACACTCCCTGCTCAGGATCCTGCAATCAGGAATGTCTATGTTAAGCCACAAACTACCGGTTCCGAGAATGAATCACCCGCACTTCTGGCAAATAACACCCTTCCAGTTGAGAATTCTGAATTATCAATTTCTGCGGAGGGAACTAATTCTTTTCCCAAAGGGAATATGGAGTTTCTACAAAATACTTTTTTGAATCCTGCAGATATTGCTACTGATGAATTTCTTACAGATCCTGAGGGAGATCTTTATTTTTCTCTTGTGAAAACAAAACCCAATCTGGACTTTTCTGATGTTTCAGTACCGGGTTCTAATTCTATGATTGCAATAAACCCTCAACAGGATTTAGAATCATATAAATGGGCTGTGAGTGGAAATGTTTCGCCTCTGTTTTCATTCCGATATGCCAAAACAGAATCTTCTGTTGAAGGAATGAATTATTTCTATGGAAAAGAATCCGGGATTATGTCCTTTTCCGGTGGGGTGAATGTGATTTATAGTCTTAAGAAAAAACTATCTGTCCAGACCGGTGTTCAGTTTTCAAGAGGAGGTCAAAGGGTCAATGATATTATTTTTTATCAGGATGTGCAAACAGGCCGGTTATTGAGTTCGGGAATATTCCAGGGAAATATCCCATATCCAATAGAAACCTCTATTGGCAAGATTAATTCAGGCGATTATGTACATTATATTGCAGATTTTGAACTTGTGAATGGAGATCTTTATACAGGAAACCTTTCAAGCAGGCCGGAGTTTGAAAATTATGAAGCCCTGAATACCTTCCTTACTCAGAATCTCGAGTTTATTGAAATTCCGGTATTGATCAGGTATAAACTGATAGACAGGAAGCTGGGAATGAATGTTATTAGTGGATTGGGAGCCAGTTTCCTTGTTGATAATGTTGTATACATGAATTATATGGGAGAACAAGTTCCAATGGGTGAAATTGATAATATAAGGCTATTGAACTTTACGGGAACTCTTGGACTTGGCCTTGAGTATTCTGTCAATAAAAAACTTTCCCTGAATCTTGAGCCTACCATCAAGTATTTTTTGAATTCAATGAACACAGGATCACAGGTTGGCACGCATCCGTATTTCTTTGGAGTATATTCAGGTGTGAGCGTAGCTTTTTAATTTGTAGCTGAACCAATACTTCATCATCCGGATCTATTTTAATCCCCCAAAATTAGTTTTGTTGAACACCTACACTATCTGTCAGATAGGGATTCTGTATTATGAATAGATGCCAAATGGTTGAAACATAGTGGAGATACTGCCATGAGGCGTAAACGATTACTCAATATGAGTATAGCAAAGCTGTTTTTTTTGGTAAAAAGAACTACTTTTGCAAAACTTTATTTTTAAGAATGAAACTTATGCATACTAAAATGAAATATATACCTGCCTGTCAGCAGATAATTAGCCGGGTGAAGAGATACCTCCCAGTGATGTTGTTTATACTTGTTGTAGCCTTGGGACTGAATAGTTTTATTTCAAATAAGAATGGTTTGAATGACGCTTTCCAGGACCTGTTTAATAAGAATTATTCAATTTTTGCCTTGACTCTTCCGGGTGAATTGGAATTTGCAGGTGAAGAAGTTCCTATGAAATTTTTTGACGTAAGAGAAAATCTTGACAGGGAACTGCTTGTAAATACCTATTGGCAATCACAAACATTATTGTTTATAAAGAGAGCTAATCGGTATTTCCCACTCATTGAAGACATATTGAGAAAGCATGAGATCCCGGATGATTTTAAGTATCTGGCTCTTGCAGAAAGCGGTCTTACACAGGTTGTATCACCTACAGGAGCAACAGGATTCTGGCAGTTCCTGGCGGGCACAGCAAGAGATTACGGACTGGAAGTGAATAAGGAAGTAGATGAGCGATATAATATTGAGAAATCTACAGAAGCGGCATGTAAGTACCTGGCCGAGTCATATTCAAAATATGGGAACTGGACTATGGTTGCAGCCTCATATAATAATGGAAGAAGAGGCATGGACAAGCAACTCACAAGGCAAAGAGAAGATGATTATTATGACCTTTTATTGAATGAGGAAACATCCCGGTATGTGTTTCGCCTGCTAGCATTGAAGCTTATCTTAAGCGATCCTCAGGAATATGGTTTTCATTTTAGGGCCGATGACTTATACCCCCCCATTTTAACCCGTAAAGTAAAAGTTGATTCCTCAATTACTTCTATGGTTGAATTTGCTTCACATTTTAATATGAATTACCGGATGTTGAAATATTTTAATCCATGGTTGAGAGAGACACAGCTTACCAATAAAGAAGGTAAAGTTTACGTAATAAGCATCCCATTCGATGATTTCAGGTCAGATGTTTATAACAGAGAACCACTATTGCAGATTAGCCCAAATGGAATAGAAATGGAAGAGGTGAGAAGTGTGAGATGAGTGGTGAGTAAGAAAATGAAATAAAATACCAGAAGATATCCACACTCTTGTGGCAGAAATTTTTATCTAAGCTGTAGACATTTTATAAGACAATACGGATAATGGAATCGAGCTTAAACGTTTATGGAGCCAGGGTTCATAATCTGAAGGATATTGACGTTTCAATTCCACGGAACCAACTTACCGTAATTACGGGTCTGAGTGGCAGTGGAAAATCTTCTCTCGCATTCGATACTATTTATGCAGAGGGCCAACGGCGATATATGGAAACCCTCTCAGCCTATGCACGGCAATTTCTAGGGGGTATGGAACGTCCCGATGTGGACAGAATCACAGGCTTAAGTCCGGTTATTGCAATTGAACAAAAAACTACAATTAAAAATCCCCGGTCAACAGTAGGAACCATTACTGAAATTTATGATTTCCTGCGTTTATTCTATGCCAGGGCTGGAGTTGCTTATTCCTATAGTACCGGTAAAGAAATGGTGAAATATACCGATGACCAGATACTATCTCTTATAATGAAGAATTATAAGAACCAAAAGATATATTTGCTTGCTCCTGTAGTCAAAGGGAGAAAAGGTCATTATAAAGAGCTGTTTGATCAAATCAGGAAGAAAGGATTTCTGAGTGTACGGGTAGACGGAAAAATTATTGAATTAACATCCGGACTCAAATTAGATAGGTACAAAACCCATTTTATAGAGATCCTTATTGATAAATTGCAGGTAAACGAGGAAAGCAGGAAGAGACTCAAAGATTCAATAAAGCTGGGGATGAAACAAGGGCATGGAGCATTCATGACCATGGACATGGAGAGTAATGAGCTTAGATATTTTAGCAGTCAGTTGATGTGTTTTGATACGGGTATTTCTTATAATGAACCTGCCCCGCATACTTTCTCATTCAATTCCCCTCAGGGTGCTTGTCCGGCTTGCAACGGGCTGGGTTATGTGCCTGAAGTAGACATGGATAAGATCATTCCCGATGCTGGTATTACCATCCGAAAAGGGGGCATTGAGCCATTGGGGTCTTATAAAAACGGATTGATCTTCTGGCAACTCGAGGCTATAGGTGAAAAATATGGATTCAACCTGGATACCCCTCTTAAGGATATTCATAAACAAGCCATGCATATCATTCTTAATGGCTCTGAGGAGTCCTTTATGATCAGAAATTCTTCTCTGGGAATATCTTCAAATTACTTTTTAAGCTTTGAAGGAATTATTAACTATATAACTAACCAGGAATCCCTGAATAATACCCCAAACGGGAAGAGAAAAAGGAATAAATATATTAAATATGTTGGTTGCAATGAATGCAATGGATTTCGTTTAAAGAAGGAATCTTTGTGGTTTATGATTCATGATAAACACATTGGCGAACTTGCCGGTATGGATTTAAACGAGTTATTGGAATGGTTTGAAAAACTTCCTGATTTCTTATCTGAAAGGCAAAATCTGATAGCGAGGGATATTTTAAAAGAGATTCAATCACGCTTACATTTCCTGCTTGATGTGGGCCTTGATTACCTTTCCCTTGGCAGGGCTACAAGAAGCCTCTCAGGAGGAGAGAGTCAGAGAATACGATTGGCTACTCAAATTGGCTCACAGCTGGTAAATGTTCTCTATATTCTGGATGAACCCAGCATTGGTTTGCACCAGAGCGATAACCAGAAGCTTATCTCGTCACTGAAAAAGCTCAGAGATGCTGGGAATTCAGTGATTGTGGTTGAACATGATAAGGGAATGATTACTTCTGCAGACCATATCATTGATATGGGGCCTTTTGCCGGCAGGCATGGTGGAGAGATTGTTGCCCAGGGGAATTTGCAGGATGTTTTAAAAGCAGGATCTATTACCTCAGAGTACTTAAACGGGGAAAAAAACATTCCAGTTCCCGGGGAACGAAGAACTAAAAACGGAAAATTCCTCCTGTTGATGGGAGCCAGGGGGCACAATCTGAAAAGTGTGGATGTGGAGTTTCCACTGGGAATGTTTATATGTGTAACAGGAGTTTCAGGAAGCGGTAAATCTTCTTTGATAAACCAGACACTTCATCCTATTCTTAGCCGTGAATTTTACAGGTCTTTGAAGGAACCACTACCTTTTGAAAAATTTGAGGGCATGAAATATCTTGATAAGGTTATTGAGGTGGATCAGTCCCCCCTGGGAAGAACACCAAGATCAAACACTGCTACATATACAGGTATTTTTGGGGATATCAGGAAGCTGTTTGAACAAACACCTGAAGCCAAAATAAGAGGCTACAAAGCTGGCAGATTTTCTTTCAATGTCAAAGGAGGAAGGTGCGAAACATGTCAGGGTGCCGGATTGAAAACTATTGAAATGAACTTCCTTCCTGATGTTTATGTTCTGTGCAACGATTGTAATGGGAAAAGGTACAATCGTGAGACTCTTGAGGTAAGCTATAAGGGAAGTACTATAAGTGATGTACTTGACATGACCATTAACAGGGCCGCTGGTTTTTTTGAGAATATTCCTTCCATAAACCAAAAATTAATGGTTCTGAAAGACGTTGGAATGGGATACATCAGGCTTGGACAACCCTCAACAACTCTTTCAGGGGGAGAATCACAAAGAGTGAAACTTGCTACAGAGCTTGCAAAAAAGGATACTGGAAAGACTCTGTATATTTTGGATGAGCCTACTACCGGCTTGCATTTTGAAGATGTAAGGGTGCTCTTACAGGTATTGAATAAACTGGTAAACAGGGGGAATACTGTGATTGTAATCGAACACAATATGGATGTTATAAAAGTTGCAGATTATATTATTGATCTTGGACCCGGAGGAGGAAGAAAGGGAGGAGAAATAGTAGCCTATGGAACTCCTGAAGAAATCATAAACCAGAAGAACAGCCTTACCGCGAAATATTTGAAACCGGAAATAGGTTCAACACTTTAATCTTTATACTGACTACTTCCAACTGCTCTGGAAGAATGTGCCGAAGTCAAGCCTTTGGTGGAATATTGGAACATTATTTATTCATAAAATAATTAGTTATAAAGGTGTTTCCCGATATGCGGGACAGGCGATGAACTCACTTCCTGCCTGCTGCTCCCTCACTCTATCCCCCCATCGCTCTCTCATTTCTTTCCTGCTTTTACTCGTCTGACCACCAATGGTTAGTGGTCTGACGAGTATATTCCCACTCATGGTTCCGGCCTGTAGGAAAACTTCAGTCTGCGAAAATCAGCGCTATCTACGTGAGTTTCCAATTCCAATATTCCATTCTTCCATCTTCACTCACACTCCCCACATCACTTCAATTGATTTCAAAAAAGAGATTCTATTCATTGTCTGCCTTATCTTTGACCAATATTTTGTACTATTGTTAATCAATCAACAATACTCAATATATGTCATCAGAAGATAAAGTAAAAAGAGCCTTTAAGGAAAAAACATGGACCGAAACTCAGACTAGTGACTCCTGGGGTGTATTTAAAATACTGTCTGAATTTGTTGAGGGATTTGAAAAATTGTCCAGGATTGGACCCTGTGTTTCTATATTTGGCTCAGCCCGAACAGAACCAGATAACAAATATTTTAAATTGGCGGAGGAAATTGCCTACAATCTCACACTGAAAGGCTATGGAGTGATTACCGGTGGCGGACCTGGAATAATGGAGGCTGCAAATATGGGGGCCAGGAAAGGAAATGGCAGGTCAGTAGGTATAAATATAAACTTGCCTTTTGAGCAGGGAGCTAACCTGTTTATTGATACTGACAAGCTATTCACCTTTGATCATTTTTTTGTTCGAAAGGTTATGTTTATGAAGTATGCTCAGGGTTTTATTGTTTTGCCTGGAGGATTTGGAACTTTTGATGAGTTATTTGAGGCCATCACTCTGATACAGACCGAAAAAATTGGTAAGTTCCCAATTATTCTGGTTGGTACGGATTATTGGAAGGGTCTTATCCAGTGGATCAAAGAGGTAATGCTCAATGAAGAGAAGAATATTAATATAGAAGATCTGGATCTTTTTGTACTGGTTGATACGGCAGAAGATGCAGTGAGTCAGATAGATAAGTTCTACTCAAAGTATCTCTTGAGTCCAAACTTCTAATCAAATTTTCTGGAAAAGTGTATTATTCAGGGACTTTAACTTTAAGATTCAAACAATAATTATTAATATTGTAAATAGCTCTGGCTTAAACAAAATCTATCATTGACATGAGATACTTAATTTTACTATTTACGGTCCTCTTTTCCGGCATGCTTTTAAATGCACAGGATGTAAAACTTGATATCAGTTCACCTGCAGAAATTACTGCCGGTGAACCGGCTGTGATTGAAATCAAACTGTCAAAAGGTACCCTTTCGGGATTTGCCCGTTTACAACAACAATTTCCAGATGCAATCAATGTGAAGGCTATTGAATCTGCAGGAGCCGATTTTAGTTTTTCTGAAGGTAAGCTGAATATTATCTGGCTAAACCTTCCGGCTCAAAGTGAGCTGGTTCTGAAATATGAACTGATAGCTGATCAAAGGGTAAAAGGCGATTTTATGCTGGAAGGAAGGTTTTCATATATTAGAGAAAGTGAAAGAGAGGAAATGGATGTAGATCCTATAAATATTCATATCAATCCTTCCGGTCAGGTGAGTGAAGACCTGATTGTAGACATCCAGGATTATGTTGGCGATTTCTATATTGTCGGAGATCCAGGCGAGAAATTGCCAGTTGTTTGTTACCGCGAGGTTCCCTATATTAACCCTTCTTCAGATGGTTGGATTGTCAATGTTCTTGTTAGTAGAGGAGAGGTTACTAAGTTGGCAAGAGTTGAAGAAACAATCCCGGTTGGATATATGGCGGAAAATATTGATGGGAAGAATGCGATATTTAGTTTTAAAGGAGGCATAGCAAAATATTTATGGATGACCCTTCCGGAAGATCCATATTTTATTGTGTCATATAAGCTGAAATCAGAGAGTGGAAGCATTGATGAAACCCCTGAAATAGATGGTAAGTTTTCCTTTATGCTAGAAGATAATGTTAAAAATGTAAGCATCATACAGAAAGATATAGCACTATCGGAAATGAACAGTCAGGAATTGGTGGCTCTGATAAGCCCTTCTGGTTCTTCAGCTAAAGTCACTCAAAAGCCCCTCCTTGTTTTGGATAAACCAAAAGAGGATCCTAAGCCCAAGCCTGTTGCTGTGGTTAAACCCAAACCAATACAAGAGAAGCCGGTGGTTCAGGAACAAACTAAAGTGGCCGCTCCGGGTGTAATTTTTAAAGTTCAACTGCTGGCTTCTGTCAGACCAATTGATACAGACAAATACTTCGCCGGTCAAAATGTTGGGAGAATTAGTAGCGAGACTCATGGTAAGCTGTATAAATATACAACAGGTAATTTTAAATATTATAAAGATGCCCGGGCCTATATTGAAGATTTGTTCTTAAATACAAGTATTGAGGAAGCCTTTGTAACTGCGTATAATAATGGTAACCGAATTCCAGTGAAAGAAGCATTGAGATTAACAAGGCAGAAATGGTTCAAGTAAATTGTAGTGTATTTCAGTCCCTGATACTATGAGGTCATTTATAAGATACTTTGTCTTTTCATTTTTGGCTTTTTCCCTGCCTCTCATAAATCATGCCCAGGATAATTTCTTTGACAGCTTGCTGATTGAGGAGGTTAAAGTTGATAATCC
>DAOWNN010000157.1 GCA_030642585.1 Bacteroidota bacterium
GGGCAAGTTGACACCCAATCACCCGGTATTGTAAGAATGAAAACCGGAATTGGCAGCACAAGAATTGTTGATATGATCTCAGGGGAACAATTACCAAGGATTTGCTAGAAGAATGCTGGTAGTTGAACTATAGGCTGTAGGCTGTAGGCTGTAGGCTGTAACCTAAATTAATTCTAAATATCTATTAGTCAGGAGTTATTTCTTACATAGCATAGAACTTTAAAAAAAAAATACTAATTTAAGCTTTCCAAAAATCATTTTGCATTACATCTATAGCTAATGAGAGGTCCCTTATCTATCATTACCTGCAACGAAAAGATGAAAGCCATAATTGTGAAAATCAAGAAAATGGCCGATTCAGATAGCTCTGTTTTATTGATTGGAGAAACAGGTGTTGGAAAAGAAGTATTTGCAGAATTCATTCACAGGATTAGTAACCGAACTCAAAATTCATTTGTACGTATTGGATTGTCAGCCATGCCATCTGATCTTATGGCCAGTGAGCTTTTCGGACATGAACAGGGTTCTTTCACCAGTGCCAACAAATTGAAAAGAGGTTTATTCGAGGTGGCTGACCATGGAACCATTTTCCTGGATGATATTGATGACGTTTCACTTGATATTCAATCCAAACTCCTAAGGGTACTTGAGTCCAGGGAAATTATGAGAGTTGGAGGAACCAAAGCTATTGAAGTAGATATAAGGCTTATTTCCTCTGCTAAAGTTAACCTGAAGGAAATGATCAGGAATAATCTTTTTAGAGAAGATCTGTATTACAGGATCAATGTCGTTCCTATTGTAATTCCTCCACTCAGAGAACGTAGAGATGACATACCTCTGCTTGTAGAGCATTTTCTTAAAATGTTTTCTCCTGAACGGCGTATTGATATATCTTCTAAAAGCCTGATTGCCTTGATTAATTATTCCTGGCCTGGAAATGTACGGGAACTAAGAAATATTGTTCAGCGGGTTTCACTTTTTTGTGGTGACAGGATTGAATTGAAAGACCTGCCTGCTGAGTTCATCAATAATTCCTTCTTAGCTCAAATTGTAAAAGCCTGCAGTTTCTGTTTCCTGGATGAGAAATATGACTTCAATGAAATAGTGCATTGTGTGGAGTCTAATCTCATCCGAAATGCCATGAAAGAATCTGGTGGAAATCAATCTGAAGCTGCAAAAGCCCTTGGACTTAGCCTATCCACCTTCAGGGATAAAATGAGAAAGTACTTCCAAACCACTATCTCTGAAAAAAAATCTGATAAAGAACTGTGATTTCCCGTATCTCGATTTGCGGGTTTCCGCAACTTTAACAAAAAAACTAATGTTTTTCTATTTATAATCACTTCGATTTATAATTTCATATACCTGTATATAAACTACTTACTATTCCAATTGTCCTTAACAACAGAGATTGAACCAGGATGGCATATTCATTGCCTATAAGAAATGAAACCCTGAACAATCTTAAATGCCTGACTCCAAAGCAAATATTTTTTCTTTGCAAGGAGAGATCCTTGAAATTCACGAACAGGAAAATGCTTCCACTATAAAGTTAATTTGTAAACCAGAATGGGTATTGCTCGATATAAACAATGCGAAAAATTTTAAATTAAAGGATAAGGTCAGGATAGAAGGAGAATTCAGGGTTCATGAAATGTATAAAATAGAACTTGATAAATCAGAAAGTTTGAAATAATAATAAATCTTTTTACTAACCAAATTCAAGGAGGATCTTATGAATAACAAACGTCCTACAATTTATGAGGAGTTTAAAGCCAAGGGCTATTCTCGTCGTGAATTTGTTACATTTTGTAGCCTGATGGGAGCATGGCTGGGCCTTGAGGTCAGCGGGGTTTCTCAGGTTGCCAAAGCGCTTGAAGCCAAATCGCGACCACCAATTATCTGGCTGCATTTCCAGGAGTGCACCTGTTGCAGTGAATCTTTTATTCGTTCTTCACATCCACTGGTAGCAGATATTATACTGGATAAAATTTCACTTGATTACACCGAGACACTTATGGCAGCAGCAGGTCATCAAGCCGAAAAATCGCTCCATGACACTATGACAAATTACAAAGGTGAATACATCTTAATGGTGGAAGGTTCAATACCCACCAAAGAAGATGGTGTTTATTGTTGTATAGGTGGTAAGACGGCCTATGATATTATGCAGGAAGTCGCTGAAGGTGCAAAAGCTATTATAGCCTGGGGAAGTTGTGCAACTAACGGCTGTGTGCAGGCCGCCGCACCGAATCCAACCGGAGCAGCCCCTGTAGGAAAAGTCATTCATGGAAAACCCATAATCAATGTTCCGGGTTGTCCTCCAATTGCTGAAGTGATGGCAGGTGTAGTTGTACATTTACTTGCTTTTGACCGGATTCCGGCATTGGATAGCCAAAACCGGCCTAAATCTTTTTATTCAAGAAGAGTACATGATACATGTTATCGCAGGCCTAACTATGATGCAGGTTTATTTGTTGAAACATTTGATGATGAAAATGCTAAAAAAGGTTATTGTCTCTATAAAATGGGATGCAAGGGACCTAACACATACAATGCCTGTGGAGTTATTCGCTGGAATAATGGGGTGAGTTTCCCTATTCAATCAGGACATCCTTGCATTGGATGCAGTGAGAATAATTTCTGGGATAATGGTCCATTCTATGAACATCTGAAGTCCTTCCCGGGCTTTGGAATTGAAAGTACAGCCGATAAAGTAGGTTTAGGGCTTGGAATAGCAACTGGTGCTGCACTAGGGGCACATGCAGTGGCAACCAACATTCGCAAGCGAAAACTAATTATCAAAGGCCGAAAGGAAATAGAAGCAGAAAGTTCTAACGATTAAAAAAAGGAGGTCATCATGGCAAATAGAATAGTTGTTGATCCAATAACACGGATTGAAGGCCACCTTAGAGTGGAAGTAGAAATTAAAGACGGAAAGATCGTCGATGCATATAGTTCGGGGACAATGGTTCGCGGACTTGAACTGATTCTCAAAGATCGTGATCCCAGGGATGCCTGGGCATTTACCGAGCGTGTTTGCGGTGTATGTACAACTGTACATGCCCTGGCATCAGTAAGGACAGTGGAGAATGCACTGGGAATTGTGATTCCGCCCAATGCTGAACTCATTAGAAACCTGATGTTTGCAGCACAATATATGCAAGATCATGTGGTTCATTTTTATCACTTACATGCATTTGACTGGGTAGATGTTATTTCTGCACTCAATGCTGATCCTGCTGAAACTTCAAAAATAGCACAAAGCATATCCAAATGGCCAAAAAGCTCTCCGGGTTATTTCAGTGACCTGAAGAAAAGATTAACATCTTTTGTTGATAGCGGCCAGCTTGGAATCTTTGCAAATGGTTACTGGGGACATAAAGCCTATAAGCTACCCCCTGAAGTAAACTTGCTTGCAGTGGCCCACTATCTTGAAGCTCTTGAATGGCAAAAAGAAATAGTGAAGGTACATACTATTTTTGGTGGTAAGAATCCTCACCCAAATTACCTGGTTGGAGGGGTACCATGTTCCATTAACATAGACGACAGCAATGCCCTGAATGCGGAGAGACTGGCACTGGTTCAGAAGCTTTTTGAGGATGCCAAAACATTTGTTGAGCAGGTATATGTCCCTGACCTTATTGCCATTGCAGGCTTCTACAAATCAGACTGGGCTGCAATCGGAGGAGGATTGGAAAATTATATGGCATACGGAGATCTTCCTACAAATGGAATTAATGATATTTCCAGTTTTAAATTTCCAAGAGGTGTTGTTGTGGGTCGCAATCTTAACGAGTTACATGAAGTAGATGGCGGTGACCCTGATCAGATTAAGGAGTATATTAAACACTCATGGTATGAATATTCTGATGGTGACGACGCCGGACATCATCCATGGGAAGGTGAAACTAATCTTAATTACACAGGACCCAAACCACCATATGACCAACTAAATGTGGAAGAAAAATATAGTTGGATGAAAACTCCAAGATGGAAAGGTCTTCCTATGGAAGTTGGCCCTCTGGCTCGTTTGTTGGTCGGATATGCAGCCGGTAGTGAGGAGATCAAAGAAGTGGTAACCGAGGGGCTGGGAGCCCTGGGGGCTCCGGTGGGAGCACTCTTTTCAACACTTGGAAGAACTGCAGCACGGGGTCTTGAAACAAAACTGGTTGCCAACTGGGGATTGGAATTTTTCAACCAGTTGATGGCCAACATTAAAAATGGTAATACTTCTACATTCAATAATGAGAAGTGGGATCCGAATACATGGCCAGAAGAGGCTAAAGGAGTTGGTTTTACAGAAGCTCCCAGAGGTGCTCTGTCTCACTGGATAAAAATCAAAAATAAGAAGATTGATAATTATCAGCTGGTTGTCCCAAGTACCTGGAATGCTTCACCACGCGATCCCAACAACCAGATGTCAGCTTATGAATCCTCACTGATAGGTACACCGATAGAAGATCCTGAGAATCCTCTAGAAATTCTGAGGACCATCCACTCATTCGATCCATGTATCTCATGCGCTGTGCACGTATATGATGAAAAAGGCACTTATGTTCACCAGATCCAAACATTTTAAGTTATGGAGCAGAATATTTTAAAGCTTGACCCGAAACTTAAATTGGTATATGTATGGCAACAACCTGTTAGGATCTTTCACTGGGTTAATGCCCTGGCAGTATTGATGCTTTGTATTACCGGTTATTTAATAGGTGCCCCCCTGGCTATCCAGCATGGAACAGAGGCTTCATTTAATTATTGGTTTGGGATCATTCGGGCAATTCATTTTATAGCAGGTTATGTATTCTTTTTTAATTTTATTTTCCGACTCTACTGGGGCTTTGTTGGAAATGAATACTCTAAATGGGACAATTATGTCCCCTATAAAAAGAAGCAGTGGAAAGGAATCTGGGAAGTTCTGAAAGTTGATATATTTCAATTGAAACTTGGCCCTTATGAAACTATCGGACACAACTCCCTGGCCAGCACTACCTATTTTATGACTTTCATTGCATTTATTTTTCAAAGCCTTACCGGTTTTGGATTGTATGCTGCAATGAGTCCATCCTGGTTTCCTAAACTCTTTTCATGGTTTGTCCCACTGGTAGGTGGAGACATGGCAGCAAGACATCTGCATCATCTCTTGATGTGGGTATTCATCTTATTTGCCATGATACATATTTACCTTGTCTTTTACCATGATTACATTGAGCGCAATGGAGTAACGTCTTCTATGATAGGAGGATGGAAATTCATTGAAGTGAATGAAGATGAAGATAAAATGAATGAGGACTAATCTCTTCATTCTTCCATAGAAGAAATCAATTAATAACAATTAAAGATCCTGGAAATTCCGGGATCTTTTTTTTTTCAATATTTTTTGATTTTTAAATACCGGATGCTTACTTTTCAAGATTAATTTCAAGCTTATAATTGTTCTTTCGAGATGGTAAATAAAAATGATCTTCATGAAATACTCATCCTGGGCGTAGGAAACATTCTGCTTCAGGATGAAGGAGTTGGAATTCATGCCATACGTAAAATGGAAGAGATGGACTGGCCTGACCATGTTAAGTTGTTGGATGGTGGAACCGGAGGATTTCATATGCTATCGATACTACAGGAATATAAAACCATCATAATGATAGACGCAGCACTGGATAATGACCCTCCCGGAAC
>DAOWNN010000014.1 GCA_030642585.1 Bacteroidota bacterium
GATAGAATTTTTGGATTCGTAACTATAAAGGAGGGGATAAAGGTACATAGAATGGATTGTCCGAATGCAAGGCAAATGATAAGAAGGTATCCTTACAGGGTAATCCAGACGAAATGGACAGAGTCGGTTTCCGGCTCAACTCAGGTATTTGTTCTTAATATTACAGGGAAAGATGATATGGGACTGGTAAGCAGAATCACAGAATTAATTTCAACCGACCTAAAAGTCAATATGCAATCTGTGAACTTCACTTCGAAAGAGGGAGTATTTGTTGGTGAGATCAAAGTTTTAGTAAGGGATCAGTCTCACATGGAGGTACTTACAAAGAAGATACTGAAGATCAAAGCTGTTTTAAAAGTTAGTGCTTTTGCTGAATGATGTGTCTGGCTTACTTTGTCCATGAATTGGTTTGAAAAGGATTAATAAATGACTGCAGGAAAGTGTATTTTTTGGTTCGGTTTTTGTTACATAATTTTGCCAAAACAACCAGAATTGTTAATTTTAGGTAATTTTACAGCAATGATAAAAAGACTGATCCTGTTATTTGTTTTTCTGGTATTTGTATTAATTCAAGCACCTGGTCAGGAGTATTTAACCTATCCTGATGCATATTATTTCCCGGCTCCGGGACCAGACAAATATTATAAGGATTCTTTAAAGAGAAATAGCCTGAACCGGTCTGCCATCCCAAGAATGAGATATAGCCTTAACCTGGGCACTTCTTTCTCCGGAGGTAGTATGTATGGAAATGTTCTACAGTCATGGATTGCTCCTGAGCTGTCCTATAAAGTATCTAATAACCTGGATTTAAGCTTTGGAGTAATGTTCTCAAATAATTACATGCCCAATGCTCCGCTATCCTATTCGGCAGGAAATGAGCTAAATACCACTTCCTCGTGGTTAACCACAACCTTATATGCAAGTGGTACTTATTATGTGAATGAGAATCTTATTGTTACCGGGACCGTGATAAAGAGCATAGATCAAACTCCCGTGTGGGCCAAGAATTCATTTATGGACAGGAATTATGAAAGTCTTTCTTTTTCTGTGGATTACAGGTTAAGTAATGCAGTACACCTGGGTCTGGATTTAAATTTTAACAGGGGAAACAATCCCTGGTATATGAATCCTGCAAGGCCATACGGTTTGGACCCATTTTCACCATATGGGGGCTGGAGATAGATTATTTATGCTTATACCTTCCTGATGAATCTGATACTGATTTCTCTGGCACCAGTTTTTATTATTGCCATTTATATTTATTATCGGGATAAATATGAGAAAGAACCCTGGAGAGTTCTAATAAGGGCACTTATTATCGGGATATTTATCACTTTACCGGTTATTTTACTGGGACGCCTGCTTTCTTTGTACCTCCCTTATAATCATATGTCAGCAGCTGCTTATAATGCTTTCATTGTGGCATCTTTTTCAGAAGAAAGCTTAAAATATCTTGGTTTTATGCTTTTTATATGGATGAGCAGGCATTTTAATGAGAAATTTGATGGTATTGTCTATGCTGTTTTTATTTCTTTGGGATTTGCCCTGGTAGAAAATATTTTGTATGTAATGGATGGTGGAATTTCTGTAGGATTGATTCGTTCTCTTACCGCAGTTCCTGCACACGCTCTTTTTGGGATATTGATGGGTTTTTATTTTGGTATGGCAAAATTTTTCCCGGCAAAAAGAATCAGCTATTTAGTTCTGGCCTGGTTATTACCCTGGTTGTTCCACGGATTCTATGATTTCTGTCTGATGTCTGAACATTATTTACTATTGATTATCTTCCTTCCATTTCTTGTATTTATGTGGTTTCTTGGTTTTCGCAAAATGAAATATCTTTCAGACAGATCCATCTACAGAGACGATTTTTAATTTTTACAAAAAGCAGGTTCGTACTGTAGATCGACTCTCCGAGTCGATAAGCGACTCAAAGAGTCGCTCTACAGGCATTATCTTAAAGTAAAACTTACATCTGATACATCATTCCTCTTCTCTTAACTATACCTCGGGTCATTTACCAAAGGCAGTTTTGCCAGTTTCTCCACCTCAATACTGGGAAACCCAAACTCCTGTACTACTTTCCCAAGTATCAGGTAAAGTCCACTTCCCCTGAAGGGGTATTTTTTCAGGCTATGGGCAAAGTGTACGGTATCAAAAAAATCTCCTCTTGAATCGTGAAATGTACCAAAATGCATCCAGTCCTTATTCTTTGTTTTAATGTATTTGACGGTGACCAGTAAGCCTACAATTTTCACCTTCTTGCCAGTGTACTTAATTATGTTTCCGGCTTGTATTTCGCCACGAAATTTAGTTTTGAGCAGGTCAAACCAGGATAATGTGACAGGAAATCCAATCAGTTCTATTTCATCGAAGGCGTCTTCAATTTTACTTTGATCCAGGGGAGGCAGGGAATATTCACGGGCTGTTACCTTGAACATTGACAGAGGCATGATCTTCATTTTTGTTTCAGGATTCAAGAGCATGTGTGCCTGCCACAACAACTCTTTCTTGGATTTGCCTGTAAAGTGAAATGCATTTGCCCGGATAAGAATAAGAAGCTGTTCTATTCCGGGTCTTAGCCTTTCAATAAAATCATCAAGGCTTTTGAATGCTCCATGTTGCTGACGCTCAGAGAGAATATTGAAGCTTGTTTTTTTCTCAAGATTTTGTATGTGTATAAAACCCAGGTGAATTGTACTGCCATTTAGCGAAGTTTTGTATTTGCTTAAATTAACAGAGGGCATGTTTATTTTAGCACCATATTTTTGTGCCTCGCTTACATATACCCAGGTACGGTAAAATCCCCCAAAATTATTGATAACAGCCACCATAAATTCCAGGGGATAATATGTTTTCAGGTAGAGACTTTGGAAGCTTTCTACGGCATAAGAGGCTGAATGGGCTTTTGAGAATGAATAACCGGCAAAAGATTCAATTTGCCTCCAGACTTCATTCGTGAGCTCTTTAGAATATCCCTTTTTCTCACAGTTCATAAAGAATTTGTCTACAATTCGCTTGAATTCAGTTTTCGACCGGAATTTTCCACTCATAGCTCTGCGTAATACATCTGCTTCGGCAAGGCCAAGTCCGGCAAAATGATGACACACTTTTAATACATCTTCCTGGTAAACCATCACACCAAAAGTTTCGTGAAGCTGCTCTTTCATAACCGGATGCAGGTATTCAAAATTATCAGGATTATGGAAACGATTAATATATTCACGCATCATTCCTGAACGTGCAACACCGGGCCTGATAATGGAACTTGCCGCAACCAGGCTGGGATAGTCATCGCATTTTAGTTTTTGCAACAAACCTCTCATTGCAGGACTTTCAACATAGAAGCAGCCGGTGGTTTTCCCCGATCTGAGAAGCTTTTTTATCTCTTTGTCTTTTTTAAAGTCATGGATAGCATGAACATCCACCCTGGTTTTTTTATTTTCTTCAATAAGTTGTGCAGCTTCTTTTATATGGCCAATCCCTCTTTGGCTGAGGATGTCGAATTTCTCAAAACCCATGTCTTCAGCAATATACATGTCCCATTGCGTAGTTTGGAAACCTTTTGGTGGCATATCCAGGGCCGTATAGCAGGTGATGGGCTTTTCCGAAATCAATACCCCGCCTGCATGAATGCTTCTTAGATTTGGGAAGCCGGTCATCATAAGTCCAATTTCGAATATTTTGGTGGTAATCTCGTTTTTGTTAGAGTCCAGATCGGGATTTGCAATCAGGGAATCGATTTCGGTTTTTGGCAGACCATATACCTTTCCAAGTTCACGAATGATAGATTTTCCTTTAAAGGTGGAGGTTGCTCCCAGCAAGGCAGTATGTTTGCTCCCGTAGCGTTTGAAAATATAGTCCAGAACCTCGTCCCGTTCCTTCCATGAATAATCGATATCAAAATCAGGAGGGCTGCTGCGTTTCGGATTTATGAAACGCTCAAAATACAGGTCAAGTTCAATCGGATCTACATCTGTTATTCTGAGGCAGTAGGCCACAATTGAGTTTGCCCCGCTACCACGGCCAACATGATAGAAACCCCGTGACATAGAATACCTTACAATATCCCAGGTAATGAGAAAATATGAAGAAAACCCCATGCTGTTGATAATTTCCAGCTCGTGTTTGATCCTCTTTTTTGCCTCCGTATTTTCTTCGCTATACCTGTATTTAAGTCCGTCGAGAGCAAGTTTTTCTAGCAAAAGCTTGTCATCATATCTGCTTCCTGTGAATGTTTTTTTGTTTTTATTATATCCTTTATCAAACTCTATGGAGGAATTCCTGATGAGGAATTCAGTATTTTTAACAATCTCCGGATACGAGGAATACAATTTGAGCAGCTCATCTACTGGCAGGAAAAATTCATTACTTTCTGCCAGGTGCTCAGGCTTGAGTTGGCTCAACAGAATATTGTGATCAATGGCCCTAAGGTGCGTATGTAATAAATACCCGTCTTTTTGGGTAAAGCTTACCGGATAGTAAACCATGAGTTTTGAGTGCTTGTGGCTGAATTCTGAACTCAGGAGTTTTGTTAGTTCTTTGGGGCGTACACCTATGAATTCAAAATCATGTAATTTTTTATCCGGCCTGCCCTGTGAAATGCTACTCCGTAGCAAAGACGTAGTCTTTATTTCACTGGGCCTGTCTGAAAATGGATAGATCACATAAACATCATTGAACCTGGGAGCAATAGCCGGAATTTTTTCCTTGCTTATGTTATGATGACTTAAAAATTCATTGAGTTCTCTGAAGCCCTCATTATTTCGTGCTATTCCTGTAAATAAATGCTGATCTCCATTTCTGAATTCTATCCCTGCGACAGGATTTATTCCTGCTTTTTTGCATTCTTTCACAAAATCAGGTATGCCCATCGATGTATTGATATCTGTAAGCACCAGCGTCTTTACCCCGTATTTAAGTGCCTTTTTAACCAGCTTTTCAGGAGACATTGTGCCATATCTTAAACTGTAATATGTGTGTGTGGCCAGGTACATGGTTTTAATATTGGAATGTTGGAAGAATGGAATAGTGTAAGACTGAAATACTGGAAAACTACGTAGTATATTGGCTCTGTTCTCATAATGTCAAAAGGTCTAAAGGTCGAAAAGTCAAAGAGTGTCATGTAAATAAAAGAGGTCTCAACATTTGACATTATACATTTGACCTCTGACTTTTGACATCATTTCTCATCTCTCCCTTTCTCCGCTTTCTCGCTTTTAGTCTTAACTCCTACGGCTCTCTTGAGTGCATAGTTACCGTAACGTTTCCGGATATAATCCATAGAGAGATAGAGATTTACCATTTCAGGAGTATCTTCAAAAAGATCAAGCTGCTGTACTCCCTGTACCATGTGACTTATTTTCACTCCGATGAGCCGGATCAACATCCTGCGCGAATAAAGTTTTTTGAATAGTTCTTTTGCAGTTTCTATGAATACATGGTCGAATGAAGTATAAGGAATTCGTTTTTGCAAATTATGTGTGTCAAAATTTGAATATCGTATTTTAACAGTAATACAGGAACCCAGCTTTTGTTTTTTTCTGAGTTCAAAAGATATTTTCTCAACCATACTTATTAATATCTGATTCAGTTTTTTAATATCGGTAGTGTCCTTATCAAAAGTTTTTTCTGTACTTATTGATTTTCTTTCATGATGATGGACAACCGGTGTGCGATCAAGTCCGTTTGCCTTTTCCCATATGGCAATACCATTTTTACCCATTAATCTTTGCATCATTTCTACCGGGATCTGGCTTAAGGTATGAATTGTAGATATACCCATAGAGCGTAATAGATGAGAGGTTTTGTGCCCTACCATTGGGATTTTATTGATGGGGAGAGGGGAGAGGAAAGACCTGACCATTTCTGATGGAACTTTAAGTTCTCCATTGGGCTTTGCTTCTCCTGTGGCAATTTTAGATACGGTTTTATTGATAGAAAGGCCAAAAGAAATGGGTAAGCCCGTATTTTTTATGATATTATTTCGTAGTTCATGAGACCATTTTAAAGACCCAAAAAACCGATCCATCCCAGTAATGTCAATATAATGTTCATCAATAGAGGCTTTTTCATATAAAGGAGCTTTTTCGGCAATAATGCTGGTTACCATGTTGGAATATTTACTGTATAACTCCATATCTCCCCTGATAACAGTGGCATCGGGACACAGATTCCTGGCCATTTTCATAGGCATGGCAGAATGTACTCCAAACATACGGGCCTCATAACTGCAGCTGGCCACCACACCACGATCTGATGTTCCTCCAATAAATACAGGTTTCCCGCATAAGTTTGCATTTTGCAAACGCTCTACGGATACAAAAAAAGTATCCAGGTCAAGATGGATGATCTGCCTTTTATTTTGGTCCATAATTCTCCCGGATATTTTAGTGGAAATGCTATAATGCTACAATGATTTAATGCTATAATGCTACAATGATTTAATGCTATGATGATTTTTGTTTTTTACTATAAGTTGAATTTTTTACTTTTGACATTATCGCATTAAATTCATGCTAATACCAATTTTTTATAAACACAAACCTCTAAAAAACACACTGCATAATTTGCATATTTCAGAGATTTGATTTATGTTTGATTAGAAAATAATCAAAAAACTGATTATAATATAAGCAAAATATAATTTGAATGCAAAAGATTATGAAGAAAAAAAGAGATTTTTATTTATCATCAAACCTGAAATACCTGCGTAAGAGGAAAGGTCGTACCCAGGATGAGATAGCCTTTAGTCTGGGGATGAAAAGATCTACTGTAAGTGGTTATGAGAATTCTGTGGCTGAACCGGGAATGGAAACCCTGGCTGCATTTTCAAATTACTATAAAATTGCAATTGACACACTTATTACCATAAACCTGTCAGCTTTATCAGAAAGCCAGCTTTTTCAACTTGAAAATGGAAGCGATGTTTATATTCGTGGCAGTCAGCTTAGAGTATTGGCAACAACAATAACTCAGGCAAATAATGAGAATATTGAGCTGGTTCCACTGAAAGCAAAGGCCGGCTACAAAAATGGATTTGCCGATCCTGAATACATTAAAGAATTACCGGTATTTCAATTGCCATTCTTATCCAGGGAAAAAAAATACAGAACGTTTCAGCTTAATGGAGATTCTATGCTACCTATTCCTGATGCGGCCTGGGTTACGGGAGAGTATCTGCAAGATTGGAACAGATTGATTTCCGGTCATGCCTATATCGTATTAACACTGGACGATGGGATTGTCTTTAAAATTATTGAAAACAGGATGCAGGAGGAGCAAAAATTGACCTTGTATTCCCTGAATCCGGTCTATGAACCTTACGATGTTGGTATTCAGGATATTAAGGAAGTATGGAAGTTTGTTCATTATATAAGCGCTGAATTACCTGATCCTGCTTTACCAGAGAGTCATTTGCTCTCAATGGTGGTGAATTTAAAAAGGGATGTTGACCGCCTGAAGAATCAGCATAGATAGTATCATACAACTGTTATTTGACGGTCATATGCTTCCTTCGGTCGCATCATACATTATCATACAATTGTTCAGGGTTCAAGGTTTAAGACTGTTTCGAGTTCCGGGTTTTTCCATTATTCCAACTTTTCCATTTCACAATTCCACTCTTCCATTATTCCACTTCCATATTCTAATCTTCCATATCTTCTTTTATAGTTTGTGGAATTTTAACTATTTTCATACTGTTATAAAGCTACAGGAGCAATATCACGGGCAACAAACTTTAGAATTTAATACTTATGAAAAGAATGAATTTTCTCTTTCTGGCAATCAAGTCAAAAAAAATTGAGCCTGTATTAGAATATCTGGTTTCCAAAGATTTGAACTTTGATTATAAATTGGTTGATAGGAAAATACGCTTCCGTAAGGCATTGACCGAAAAAAAATGGGATATTGTTTTTATGGATGATTCCATTGTTTCAATAAGTATTATCGAAGCCCTGGCTATTGTTTCTGATGAGAGGCCGGCTCTTCCAAGGATAGTTTTGTTTGAAAAGATAAATGAAGATGAATTGGTTGCTGTGATGAAGCATGGAGCTTACGATATTGTAATTAAGAATAAATTATCACGTCTCATTCCTGCCATTCATAACTGTCTTTCAGGTGAAGATCTTAGAGTTCCCACTGTTGAGGCTGAAAGCATGCTGGGCAAGTATGATTTTATAATGAACACTTCCAGTTCCTTACTTACTTTAATTGATAGTAAATACCGCTATAAAGCAGTAAATAACTCTTTCAGGAGTGCTCATAATTTAACTAAAACCGATATACTGGGTAAAGATTTATCCGAGATATGGGGAGGGAAGAAATTTAAAGAAGTTATAAAACCAAGCCTGGATGAATGTTTTTCAAATAAGGAAGTACACTACAAGGCCTGGTTTGAAACCCCCACCCTGGGAATGCGATACTTTAAAGTTACCTATTTCCCTTTCAGCAATGAAGAGGGGGAAGTGAGTCATGCCATTGTAGAAACAGTTGATATTACCAGGGAAAAGGAGATGGAGGATCAGATTGCAAAAGGGGAAAGCGAGATGAGTTCCATTATTGAGAATACTAAGGATTATTTTTGGTCAATGGATAATGAGTTCAACCTGATTTTTGCAAATCAACCTTATAAAAAGTTTATAAGTAAGAATTATAGTATAGTAATAAAAACTGGCAACAATATGCTGGATTTATTACCAGTTCACGAGAGAAAGGTATGGAAACAAAGGTACAATGATTGTATAGCCGGAAACCATCTGTCTTTCGAGCAATCTTACCTCTCAGATAAAGGCATGAACATTTATGAAGTTAGCCTTAATCCTGTATTTACTGAACATAATGAAATCATTGGGATGTCATGTCTGTCTCGTGAGATAACGGAACGACGAAACAATGAAGAAAAAATCAGGAACCAGGCAGAGGATCTTGCCCTTATTAATAAGTTGAATAATGCCCTGAATTATGGCTATAGTGAATATCGGATTATGGGAATACTAGCAAGGGAAACTCAGCAAATGTTTCATGGATTTGGTGCTGTTATTTATCTTCTTTCTGAGGATAGAAATAATCTGTTTCCTGTGAATACGCGACAAACAAAACAAATTCATGATAATCTGTCAAAATTCCTGGGAAGAAAATCAAGCATAAATAAAATTCCCTTACAAGAGGGTGATCATTATTCAAAAGTCCTTACTGCTGGGAAACCGGTTTTATCTGATACCCCTGAATTAATAAAAAAGGTGTTCGAGAACTACAGTTCCTCAAAGCTACAGTCCAAAGTCATTCAAAAGGCTATGAGGTTTGTGGGACTTAAATCAGTTTTTACCATCCCGCTGATATCAGGCGATGAAACTTTTGGAATCTTTGATATTGGTAAAAAGACCTATTTTACCGAGACAGAGTTACGCAGGATTATGGCACTGGCCGACCAGGTTACTTCCATCCTCAAGAAGAAAATTGATGAAGAGAAGATTCATCAGAATGAAAAAAAATTCCATAATATCTTTGAGGCTGCAAACGATTCCATATTTATCCTTGAAAACAATGTTTTCATAGATTGCAACAATAAAACTCTGGAATTATTTAGATGTGAGAAGGATGAAATAATTGGGAAAACACCATTGGATTATTCTCCTGAATTTCAACCTGATGGGCGTGCTTCAGAAGGAAAAGCCATGGAGATGATCAATCGCGCATTTAAGGGTGATGAGGTTAGGTTTGAGTGGGTACATAAAAAAAAGGATGGAGTAAATTTCTTTACAGAGGTTAGTCTGACCCCAATGGAATATAATGAGAGCTCTTATCTTCAGGCAATTGTAAGGGATATTACCATCAGAAAAGAATCAGAAAATTTGTTGGTGGAAAGTGAGGAACGATTCAGGGCCGTTTTTGAGGATGCTGCAGATGCACTTTTTCTTATAGATCCTGAGTCGGGAATGGTTCTGGATGTTAATAATTATGCTTCAATATTGCTGGATAGACCTAAAGACGAAATTATAGGCAGACACATTACACTTAACCATCCGGAAGATCAAAAAGAAAGATTAATGAGCTTCTTTTTTGGTAAGGGAGAAAATAACTACTCCGACATGTTAGACGTAATTTATATGTTACGTGGAAATTTAGAAAAAATTCCGGTTGAAGTACAGGCCAAAAGTATTCAGATAGGAGGGAAAGATGTAATTCAGGCTTCTTTTAGGGATATTTCTGAAAATTTCAAGGCACAATTAGAGCTTATCAGGAATGAAGAACTGCTGTCAGAGACGCAGGAAATTGCACAATTGGGGAGTTGGGAAATGGACCTGGAATCAGAAAATTTTTTGTGGTCTAAAGAAACATATAAAATATTTGGATATGAGAATCATGCAGTAGAGCCATCCTTCACCAGATTTAAATCAAAAATTCATCCGGAGGACAGGAGGATGGTTGAAAAAAAGCTTGAGTCGGCTATCCGGGAACAGAAAAATTTTGAAAGTGAGTTTAGAATTTTAAAGCATGATCGCGAATCCCGAAACGTAATAGCAAAGGCTGAAATGAAGAAAGACAACAGGTCGGGTCGATTGAAGTTGATTGGATCCCTTCATGATGTTACAGAATTGAAAAAGGTTGAGATTGCACTGCGGGAAAGTGAAGTAAGATTCAGAACCTTATTCATGCAGGGTCATTTTGCAATGTTACTGGAAGATGCAGACAGAAATGTTGTACTGGTGAACAAAGCTTTTGAGAAGATGTTTGGATATAAAAGCAGTGAATTGACAAAGGATACTATTAATATGCTTACCCATCCTGATGATGTAGGGAGATCAATACAGTTTATTCAAAAAATAATGAATGGTGAAATAGAATCTTTTGATATCGAAAAGAGATATTTAGCTAAAGATGGTTCTGTATTGTGGGGTCATACAGGATGTACCGCAATTAGAGATTCAGATGCAAAAACCACCCATATTATTATAATGATTGTGGATATCACTCACGAAAAGAATATTGAAAAACAAAACCTTGAACGCACTGAAGATCTTAGCCTCATCAATAATTTGAATTTGCATGTAAATTCAGATCATGGGCTGGAAAGCATTCTTGACCTTTTTTCAGATCAAATCTGGAAGCAGTTTCGAGAGTGTTCTTTCAGGCTTATGTTATGGGACAATCAGAAACAAGAGTTTAATTTTCGGTTTTTACATATTCCGGATAATGCAACAATTGAACTAAAAGAGTTTTTATTGAAAGTGAAAGATGAGAAGCCTTTTAAGTTAAAATCTAAAAGTAGTTTTATTACTGCATTCAAAAAGAGAAAGCCCTGGGTAATTGATTCTGAAGATGGGATAGTGGATATGATCGGGGAAGTGCTTGGTATTGAAGGTGAAAAAATGGATACGAAAAAAATCCATTCAATAATAAATACCCGGTCAATGATTAATTTCCCTCTTCATATTGGTGATGATGTGCTAGGTCATGTTATATGCATTTGCCCGAATATTATTACCAATTCTGAAGTTCAGAGACTTTCAAACATTATTGAGCATTTTGCCGTGATTTTAAAAAGAAAACTGGTAGAGGAAGAGGAAGAAAGGCTTTTTACAGCAATGGAACAATTGAATGAAACTGTTGTGATAACCAATATCAATGGAGAAATTGAGTATGCAAATCAGGCTTTTGAAAAAAGTTCAGGATACCTGAGGAAGGATGCTGTTGGAAAGAACCCTTCTATTTTAAAAAGCGGAAAACAATCCAATGAATTTTACAGATTGCTATGGAAAACTATTTTGTCGGGAACAACATGGAGTGGGAAGATTATAAATAAAAATAAAAATGGCAATTTATATGAAGAAAGAGTGAATATCACCCCTGTCAAGGATGAATATGGGAAGATTACAAATTTTGTTGCCGTAAAGCGTGACATTACCAGAGAAAATATATTGGAGGCCCAACTGCGTCAATCACAGAAACTTGAAACTGTGGGTACCCTGGCAGGGGGTATAGCGCATGATTTTAACAATATTATAGGAACATTATTGGGATATAATGAAATGATCACAGAAGATATTCCTGAAGATTCAAAGGCTAAAGAATATCTTGGTCATATGACAAATACCATGAATAGGGCTAAAGCACTTATTAATAAGATTTTAACCTTTAGTAAGAACCTGGAGCCTGAAACCGAAATGGTTGATCTGTCAGAATTAGTGGATAGTTCCCTGGACCTGTTTAGACCATCAATTCCTTCCAGTATAAAAATCACAAAAGTTATCTGTGGTGAATGCCGGCCAATCAGCCTTGATCCCAGTCAGATGCAGCAGGTTTTTATGAACATATTAAACAATTCAGCTCAAGTATTATCAGAGAAGGGAGGAGAAATTAAGATCTTGCTTCAACTATATAGTAATCCTGAAGAATTGTGGCAAGAGTATCCAGGTATCCCAAAAACCGATTATGTTGAATTGCTTATAGAGGATAATGGTCCGGGCATGGAACAAAGGATCAGGGACAGGATATTTGAACCCTTCTTTACTACCAAACCTGTTGGCGAAGGCACTGGTCTTGGATTAGCAGTGGTACATGGGATTATAATGGGGCATAATGGAATAATAAAGGTAGATACTGCTCCTGGCAAAGGAACGACTTTTAAAATTTACCTCCCAATTTATTGATCAAAACCAGATATCAGTTGATCTACATATTCAGCAATACTCATACAAGCCGTCAAACCTGGTGATTCAATACCTATCAGGTTGATGAAACCTGGATAACCTGATTTTGACTCTTCTTCAATAATAAAGTCCCTGGTTGAATCGCCTGGTTTCTGCAGGGTAGGTCGTATGCCAACCTGGTCAGGAACAAGATCTTCAGGTTCCAGGAAGGGTAAGTATTTTTTCAAACTATCATGAAAATCTTTTACATGTTCCGGATCAATGGAATAATCAATTTTCTTATCTGTCATAAATAAAGCATTTGGCCCAAGACGAACTCTGCCACCAAGATCTACAGTTGTATGTATGCCTAGACCTACCATATTTGATTCGGGGACCGGATAAATCAGGCCTGAAACAAATTTGTGCTTGCCATTACTGAGGCTGAAATATTCACCTTTCCAATAAAAGACCTGGTTTTCAGGTTTGGACAATCCAAGCATGGATGAGATCTTATCAGCATAAAGCCCTGCTGAATTGATGACCTTTTCAGATGTGAAACTATACACAGACCCATCCTGCTCTTTTAATGTAACTTCATATCCCTCGTTAAGCTTCTTCAGAGAAACTACTTCAGATCCATACACAACCTGGGTCTCATTGTTAATTGCATCAGTTTCAAATTGCTTCATCAGTGAATGGCTGTCAAGGATTCCACTTGAAGGGAAATATACCGCTGTATCCGCAATAATATCCGGCTCAAGGTCATGAATTTCATCCTTATTGATGATCCTTCCGTCGGTCACCCCGTTTTTCTGTGCCCTTTGAAGAATTTGAATGAGTGTATCTTTATCGGCCACAGAAGAGGAAACGATCAATTTTCCGCATTTTCGGTAGGATATATCTTTTAACTCACAATAATCGTAGAGCATTTCTTTTCCCTGAATGCATAAACGGGTTTTAAGTGAGCCATAAGGGTAGTGAATGCCCGAGTGTATTACTTCACTGTTTCTACTGCTGGATTCCTGTCCGAATTTCAGGTTCTTTTCAATAAGAAAAACGTTTTTTGAACTATTAGACACCTCTCGGGCAATTGCTAATCCTACAATTCCCGCACCTATGATTGTTACATATACATCCATATATATATTAAAAACAATGGTTTTAGATTCTGGTTGTAGCCAAATTTAGGTAGTATTTGCATATTTAAGGCCCATTTAGCTAATAAATGTGCATTTTTATAAAGCAATAAAATATATAATATTAAATCAGTCACGCAACCTCCTGATGTTTTTAGCAGTCTTCTATTAACAAAATCTTATTATATAAATTATCTGAAAGAGGATAATTGAAAAATAATACTAATAAGAGTAACATTAACAGGAATAGAACGTTTTAGTTTATAATGGAAAAAAAATTATCTTTGCGAATTATTATTAAACCAAAATTGAAGATTATGAAAAAAGTTTTTTTTGTTTTTACGCTTTTAATGCTGGTTGTAGCTGCACAGGCTCAATTTGGAATTAAGGCTGGAGTAAACACCTCTAGCTTTAAAATTGAAAGCACCGACCAGGCAATCTCTGAAGCTAAAGATGCAACCTGGGGATTTCATGCAGGTATTTTTTACAGACTGAAAATTGCTATGCTGTATCTACAGCCAGAGGCATATTTTAGCTCAACAGGGGGTAGTTTTTCATACGATAATGGCATGGATGCCCCAACTATTGAAAGTATAGACCTTAAAAGAATAGATATTCCTCTTTTGGTTGGTGTGAAATTGGGACCAATACGTTTAAATGCAGGACCTGTTGGAATGTTGAAGATAAGTGAAGATTATAGCCTTGATGGTATGGAAGCTGATCTTAAGGGAATGACCTGGGGATGGCAGGGAGGCCTTGGATTTGATCTTTTAGGTAAATTGACAGTAGATGCACGTTATGAAGGACCAATAACTGAAGTGAGTAATTCAATTGACTTACCAGATTTTGCAGATGACCTGGAGCCCAGTACCAAACATAGCCAGTTCCTGATCAGTGTTGGATTTATGTTTTAGAAATTCCATATAATAATAAAAAAACAGGCTGCCTTTGGGTGGCCTTTTTTTATATTGTTTTTTTTTCATATTTTGGAGGAAATAACTTTAAAGACCATTAGTAGCATCTCAGACATATTGTGGAGTAACTTCTGGACTCATGTAAGCTTGTTTATCTCAATCTTATATGGGATTACCATCCTGTTTATTATTTTGTTGATTATCCTGGAGAACAGGGACCCGATAAAAACTATCTCCTGGACTCTGGTTATTATGCTGATTCCTGTATTTGGGGTAATTTTTTACATTCTTTTTGGTCAGAATTACCGCAAACAAAAAATCTTCTCAAGGAAAGGGCTTAGAGACCTGACCAGGATGGCCAATATTAGTTATAAGCAGCTTCAGGATTTCGAAAGCCTTGATATTCTGGAGAATGAAAAGATCAAAAGCAAATCTAAGATCATTTCACTTCTTCTTAGAAACAGCAAGTCAATATTAACAAAATCAAATAAGGTAGAAGTTCTGTTTGACGGGGAAGCTACCTTTGATTCTATTTTAAATGCCATTGCAAGTGCAGATGATCACATACATATGGAGTTTTACAGGTGGGAATCTGATCAGATAGGTCATAAAATTATGGATGCTCTTATATTAAAGGCCAGGAAAGGGCTGAAAATAAGGCTGATATATGACGATGTTGGGAGTTGGAAGATAAGTAAAAAATATGTCAGGGAATTACGAAAGGAAGGAATACAGGTTAAAGTTTTTATGCCGGTAAGGTTTCCATATTTTACAAGTAAGGTGAATTTCAGAAATCATCGTAAAATTGTAGTGATTGATGGGATAGTAGGTTATGTAGGAGGCTTGAATATTGCGGATAAATATATTCAAGGTACAAAAAAACTGGGTGCATGGAGTGATACACATCTCAGGATAGAAGGGGAGGCCGTAAAATCACTACAAACTATTTTTTCTATGGATTGGTTTTTTGTTTCTGGTAAAGCCATAGGCAGCCCCAACAGGTATTTCCCGGAACATAAAACTACTGAACAACAGCTAGTGCAAATAACCGCCAGTGGTCCGGATTCAGACTGGGCTTCCATCCTTCAGGCATACATTGCAGCTATTACTTCAGCCAGGGATTATATTTATATTTCCACGCCTTATTTTTCTCCAACAGAATCTATCCTTACGGCTTTATCAACAATGGCCCTGAGTGGGGTTGATGTGAAAATTTTACTGCCTGCAGTTTCTGACTCAACAGTTTCTTATTGGAATTCTTTTTCTTATGTCAGGGAAATGCTTGACGCTGGAATTGAGGTTTATCTGTATGAAAAAGGCTTTAACCATTCAAAATTGTTGCTTGTTGATGATATATTTTCATCTGTTGGTACCGCTAACCTTGACAATCGTAGTTTTGATCTGAATTTTGAAGTAAATGCCCATATTTATGACGAAGAGACTAATAGAATCCTTGTGAAAAGATTCAAACAAGATATGGATGCGAGCCGGAAAGTGAATTTAAGCTCCTGGAGAAAAAGACCATTTAAACAAAAATTAAAAGAATCCCTGTCACGTATCCTTGGACC
>DAOWNN010000198.1 GCA_030642585.1 Bacteroidota bacterium
CCAAAGTTTCTCTATTGATCTTGTGATATCTTCTCCAGGCACCAGCACTTTCTCCCCAACCTTAATGCCTGTAAGTTGAACCAGAATTCCGGTATCCAGAAACTTAATACCTGAGATTGTAATTTTTGCCACCTCATACTCTCTGGGATATGAATAATCCATCACCGGGATATTGAAATCTAAAGTATCAGTATCCTGGGATCTTCCTTCCTGCATTATAAATAATAAAAGAAAGAAAAAACCTGCTTTCAGTGCCATATTAAAACTTCTCAAAATCATTCTCTTATCCTCAAAATTCTTTTAATAAAAATCTAATAATTAACTTACCTGCTCACTGGTTTTTCCAAACCTTCGTTCCCTGTTCTGGAAATTCAGGATTGCCTCAAAAAAGTTATTTTTTCTGAAATCGGGCCAAAGTGTATTTGTAAAATAGAGTTCAGAATAAGCAATTTGCCAAAGAAGGAAGTTACTCACTCTATATTCTCCACTGGTTCTGATAAGGATATCCGGATCGGGAATCCCCAAAGTATTAATATATTTTGCAAGCAAATCGCTATTGATATCTTCAACATTAATCTCCCCATTTGAGACCTCCAGTGCTATTCTTTTTGCAGCATCTGCAATTTCCCACCTTGAGCTGTAGCTAATAGCCAGAACCAGGCTGGTTGCGGTATTTGCTGCAGTTTTTTTGATACAGGAATTAAGCTTTTTATAAACATTGGATGGAAGGCTTTTTAAATCTCCTATTGCCAATAAGCGTATGTTATTTTTCATAAGAGTTTTTATTTCCGAGCTAAGAGAGGAAACAAGCAGGGACATTAAAGCATCTATTTCTTCCCGGGGCCGGTTCCAGTTCTCGGTAGAGAAAGCATAGAGGGTAAGATATTTTATTCCCAATTCAGCTGCAGCCTCGGTGATTTCACGAACAGAGGTCACTCCATTTTTATGACCAAAGATGCGATGTTTGCCTTTTTTCTTAGCCCACCTTCCATTCCCATCCATAATCACAGCAACATGAGTGGGTAACTTTTTCTTATTTATTTGATCTTTCAGCTCCATTTATCGAAATCAATTATCGTATGCAGGGCACAGCAACTTATAATAATTTATTTTATAGCTAAAACTTATCCCCGCAATATAATACCAGTCGTTATTATGAAGGGTTGAGCCAAATTCAGAGCTCTGAGGAAAATCATAGCCATCCAGAGCATCAGTAAAAGTTTTCCTGAACTCCCACAAAGCGGCCACACTTATTCTCCTTGTAAGGTGAAATTTTGCTCCCAGTCCGAATGGGATGATAAGATTATAAGAAAAATCTCCGGCCTGATTTACCATAGCAATTCCTAATCCCGCGGAAACATAGGGGGAAAATGATTTTTTCATGGGAGAATACATGTACTTTGAAAAATTAAACTCAAACTGTACTGAAATGTCTGTAATATTGGTTTTGAATTGTTCAGCCCGCAATTGTTGAAATTCATTTGCAAAATCAGCATCATTACCGCGGATTGGGGCATAGTTTACTGCTGCTTTAATAGCATACCTGGGATTCAGATTATAAGAATAGAATCCTCCAAAAGAAAAAGATGGTGCATAGAAAAGTCTTTCTTTATTAAGGTCGCCAAGATAATGTGATGTTCCGGCAAAAATACCGAGATCAACATTGCTCTGTGCTTTAGCTACCCCAAAAAATACAAAAAGGAGAAAAAATACAAGATAAACTTTTTTCATTTAATCAAAACTCATTACCCAATCCTAAATCCTTACCTAAATACAGGTCCACCATTATAGCCTGTTTTCAATACGTACACCAGTTGAAACGTGCCAAAATAGTAAACGTCATTTGCCCTTGATTGTTGTGAAGTAAATGAGTCCAGATGATCTGTGGTGGTAAAACGTCCTCCAAATTCAAAACCGAGCTTCCATTTGGGTGTAAGTCCATATTTGACTCCAAGTCCAATAGGAAAAGCCATAGCCACATGTGAAAATTCTTCTTCGGTACGGCCAGAGGGATCAGGTTGAATGACTTTTGGAAAAAAAATAACAGGGCCAAAACCTGCAAAGCCATAAAAACTGATGGCAGAAGCAAAGGACAACATGCCCTTACTTTTCATCATCAGGTAATTGTTTGAGCTTCTGTCTTTAATAAAAGAATACTCTCCCTGAACTGAAGGCTCAAACAAGAAAGTACTAAATTCAATACCTCTGCCTTCATTTGATCCATAATCATCAATTCCGTACAACCAGCCAAAATTCATGTTCAGCTTAACCGAAATTCGTTCATACAATTTATAACGGGCACCAAAATGAATCACGGGCCTGGTAAAACGAAACCTTACATCTTTTAAGCCAATAATAGTTTCTTCGGGGGTAATGCTGCCAATATCTCCCATGTAGAATGTTCCTCCCAAACCAGTTATGGCCTCATATCTGGTCATTTTCCATACCTGGGCATTCCCCGATTCCGGAAAAAGGAAAAGAGCAAGAAAGCCAAGTAAAAAAAATCGTTTCATCAGTGGATTCATTTGAGATGCAAAAATAACAATTATTTCATTTTCCTGAAGATATACATAATAAGTTTAACAAAACTTAACTTTCTACAGGAAACTTCCACATACAGCTTATTTATGGCAACAAATTACAAAATTTAATCTTCTTTTCAAAATACTTAATTTCTTCTATCGATTCCCCACATAAGTTTAGAACGAATGATACTATAGAAGCTATGGCTGTTAAGTTTAATTGTTTTTACCACTTCCTTTGCTTTCTTAAGGAAAATTTCAACTGAAGCATCCACTGTCATTGATTTAAAATCGGCTGAAACAAGGAATTGATTGCTTCTGGCATCCACCTTTAACCTGATCTCGTGGTAATCCGGCACCACAACCGGCCGTACGGCAAGAGTATGGGGAGAAATTGGAGACATAATGAAATTCTTAGAACCAGGAACAACAATTGGTCCGCCAACACTTAAAGAATAGGCAGTAGATCCAGTAGGCGTGGCAATAATCAGCCCGTCAGCCCAATAGGAATTCAACAATTCACCATTAAGATATGCATGAATGCTTAGCATCCTGGAATCAAACTTCTGGAGGGCAATTTCGTTCAGGGCAAAATCAGAATATTTGCCATCCGAAGAGTTCATCTCAAGCATTGTCCTTTCCTCTACGCTGTATTTTCCTTCAAAAAGTTCATCCAGAGAGGAAGAAATTTCCTCCATGGCTATATAGGCAAGAAAACCGAGCCTCCCACTATTGATGCCAACAAGGGGAACATCCATCCCTTTTACAAGACTTGCAGCTTCCAGGAAAGTGCCATCACCTCCAATGCTAAACAGGAAATTAATATTTTCTGGAAGGGCTGATTCAAAGACCTTCATGTTATAATCTATCTGCGGCAAAGACTCATGGATGAAATTCATAAAGGACTTATAGACAAAGACTTCAGCATCAAACCCGGAAAGTTTCGTGAAAAATACTTCCATTGCGGGATTGAAGTTCTCATTAAAAATTTTTCCATAAACTGCGACCTTCATATTAAAAATGATTTTTCATTATGTGGTTCTCAGACTTACATAAAATCAGTTAAACTCAAGTATTCAAATATCTCATAAAAGACTCAAAGCGATTGTCATACAGGGAATCAAGCTCTTCATCATCCATAAAAGAAGCCTTGATATTATAATCGAATCTCTCAAATGTCTGAATTATAGATGCAATATCTGTACGATTTACCTTAATTATCACTTCCATTTTCATTGATTCCTCTGGCGACCTTGTATAGATGCTTAATATTCTGGAATCATTAGATTCTATGATTTGGGATATCTCGGAAAGTGAATAATCGTTTTGATGCAATTCCAAAACAATAATAGCACCTGGATTATTGACAGAAAGCAGTCCTGAAAAATACTGTATCAGGTCATTCAAAGTGATTAATCCCAAAAACTTCTTCTTCTCCAGTACCGGGACAACGGTTAAATTCAGTCTGGAAACTATTTCGATAACTTCATATATGTGCTGATTGGCAGTTACATAGGGGCTGAAAAGTGATAATTTATGATTACCAATAGGTTCATCTGCCATATTTAAATCATAAATGTCAGTATCTGAGATCAGTCCAAGAAACTCTTTATTATTTACGATGGGCATATGAGAAATACGAAATATTTCCATCCAGCTTAAAGCTTTTAATCCGGTGTCGGAGGTCTTCAAGGCCGGGACAATATCTGATATTAATTCTTTTGCTAACATTTCGATTCTCAATATTCAAAATTACTATTAATTTTGCAATACTACTGTACGTAAATAAAAACTTACTAAATGACCCGTTTAAGTGTTAATATAAACAAAATAGCAAGCCTCAGGAATGCCCGTGGAGGAGACATTCCCAATGTTCTGGAGGCGGCAAAAAATTGTGAAAAGTTTGGTGCGGAAGGCATCACTGTACATCCAAGACCCGACGAAAGGCATATCCGGTACCAGGATGTGCGTGATATCAGTCAGATTGTAACAACAGAGTTCAATATTGAGGGTTATCCTTCGAAAGAATTTATTGAGCTGGTTTTTGAAATAATCCCTGATCAGGTTACACTTGTCCCTGATCCACCGGATGCTCTTACTTCCAATGAAGGTTGGGATACCCGAAAACACTTAAATTTCCTTAAGGAGGTCATTTCCGGGTTCCAGGCAAAGGGTATACGAACCTCAATATTTGTTGACACCCGTGAATCCAATATTATATATGCTGCCAAAACGGGGACCAACCGGGTGGAATTGTATACCGAAGCATATGCCTGTAAATATGATTTGAACCGGTCAGGTGCAGTTGAGCCCTTCAGTAAGGCTGCAGCAAAAGCGAGGGAACTGGGACTGGAAGTAAATGCAGGTCATGACCTCAATCTTGAAAACCTGAAATATTTTAACGTACAGGTTCCAGGACTGGCGGAAGTGTCGATTGGGCATGCCTTGATTTCGGATGCTCTGTATTACGGACTTGAGAACACCATCCAGATGTATAAAAGGCTTTTAAAACACTAGTCAGGCATTTGCAATGAGGGTGTCCAAAAATGATATTAGTGAGTCATTCTGAATTTATTTCAGAATCTTAACCCGCTTTATTCATACAAAAGCGAAGCGCATTGTATGAATGTGTGATGGATAGTGGGAAGCAAAGCGGGAA
>DAOWNN010000310.1 GCA_030642585.1 Bacteroidota bacterium
GAAAATACTGCAAAGGCAAAAATGACCAGGGTATCCACCAACCTGTATTCCCTGGAAATGACACCCACAATAAGGGACTTTTATGGTGTTCCGGGCACAGAACAAATCTTGCAAATGGCATTTGTATTCAGAAATGAAGACGGATCAAAAACAGGTAAAACTGAAACCCAGGGAGATATTTTTATAGAAGTATTTGAAGAGGGACTGAATGTAAGCCTGGTAAATCCAACAGAATCTTCACTTGTTGTAGAACTCAATGATCAAATTGTAGTGGAAGCTTCAGCTACCCTTTCTACCTCAATTTCCTTATATATTAATAATAATTTTGTGGTATCAGGAGCTACAGCCACCGAACTGGATCATACAATTACAGCTGATACCGACGGTGAATTCTGGGTACGGGTAGAGGCTACTGATGGACTGGAAACTGTTGCAGACTCCTTTTTCTATTTTGTCCGGCCTTCCGTAGTTGTTGAGGATATACCAGTGGGAGTAAAGCCAGGAATCAATTATATTAATGACAATACCGTGATCCTGGCACTATATGCCCCCAATAAAAATTATGTATTTGCCCTGGGCGATTTTTCAGATTGGGTAGCCAGGGCCGATAATTATATGAAAAACACTACTGATGGAAATATCTGGTGGATTGAATTGACCGGACTGACTCCGGGCAAGGAATATATATTCCAGTATTTTGTTGACGGAACCCTCCGGATTGGTGATCCCTATGCTGATAAAACATCCGATCCGAATGACAAGTGGATACCTGATAATACCTACCCGGGGTTGATTGATTACCCGGCTGATAAAACCAGTGGAATAGCTACTGTATTTCAAACAGCTCAACAATCATATGAATGGCATAATACTTCATTTATACCACCTTCCAAAGAAGACCTTGTAATTTATGAATTGCTTGTACGTGATTTTATTGCAAAGCATGACTATAAAACACTTATTGACACCATTGATTACCTTGACAGGCTGGGAGTCAATGCAATAGAACTGATGCCTGTTAATGAATTTGAAGGGAATGAAAGCTGGGGCTATAATCCCTCATATTATTTTGCCCCTGATAAATATTATGGTCCTAAAAATGACCTGAAAGCTTTTATTGACAGCTGTCACTCCCGTGGAATCGCCGTAATTCTCGATATAGTACTGAATCACTCTATGAGCCAGTCTCCGCTGGCAATGTTATACTGGGATACCAATGCTGGCGACTGGGGGCAGCCATCAGCAGAGAATCTATGGTATAATCAGGTTTCTCCAAATCCAGTTTTTGCCTGGGGTTCAGATTTTAATCATGAAAGTGATGATACCAGGGCATTTGTTGATACAGTAAATAAATACTGGCTGACAGAATATAAAATGGATGGATTCAGGTTTGATTTTACAAAGGGATTTACCAATACTCCTGGAGATGGTGGGGCTTATGATGCGGCCAGGATCAATATCTTGAAAAGAATGGCTCTTATGATATGGGAAACAAATAGCGATGCCTATGTAATCCTTGAGCATTTTGCTGAAAATTCTGAAGAGAAGAGCCTTTCAGACTTTGGAATGATGATCTGGGGAAATATGAACCACGATTATTTGGAAGCAAGCATGGGATATAATTCAAATTTATCATGGGGTTCCTACCAGAGCCGTGGATGGAATGATCCTAACCTGGTTACTTATATGGAAAGTCATGATGAGGAGAGAATGATGTTCAAAAATATTAGTTATGGAAATTCAAATGATACCTACAATATAAAGCATCTTTGGACTGCTTTGCAAAGGGCCGAACTGGCTGCCACTTTTTTCTTTACCATTCCCGGACCAAAGATGATCTGGCAATTTGGTGAACTGGGTTATGATGTATCTATAGATGTTCCCTGCAGGGTTTGCAACAAACCCATTCTATGGGATTATTATGAAGTGAATGACAGGTTGAGGTTATACCAGGTATATTCTGCCCTGGCTGACCTGAAAGTAAATGAGCCGGCATTTGGTACTGATAATTACCAGTTGAATACTTCCGGGAAACAAAAAAGGATCAAGCTCTACCATACCGATATGGATGTAGTGGTGCTTGGTAATTTTGATATTATTTCTGCAAATATTGATCCCGATTTCAGTAAAGCTGGAAGATGGTATGATTTCTTTGCAGGAGATTCTGTTGATGTAACAGATACAGGTGCTTTGATTGACCTGGAAGCGGGAGAATACAGGATATATACTACAAAGCGATTGAGTACTCCGGATATTGTTACAGATGTGAAGGACCTTCCTATAAGTGAATTTGAAAACTCCGGATATGTTCAAATTTATCCCAATCCGAGCTCATCGGGTTTTCAGATATCTGTCAATTCAGGAGATCAGGAATTGATTGATCTGGAAATATTTGATCTTTCAGGAAAGAGAGTAAACAATTTGTTTACCGGGGAACATCATGGTGCCCTTGAATTGTATTGGGATGGTTCAAATAATACCGGAATGGAGATGTCTTCAGGTATGTATTTTCTGCATGCCCGGATTGGTGATCAACATGAGGTTTATAAACTAATTAAACAATAATATATTTATTAAGGACGGAGAGCAACAAATTCTATTCGTGCATTAGTCTTACATTAGTGAATTAGTGGCCTCTTTAAGATGAGCCACGGATGCACAGATTAAAGACGAATAAGAAAGAATATAATTATCCAGTTTCCCTATTCGTGCATTAGTCTTTCATTAGTGCATTAGTGGCTTTTTTTAGCTAATTAACTTGCGAAGTGCAGAAAGGAGCATATTCACATGATTGGCATCGCTACTGTGTCCCATAAGTCCAATTCGCCATACTTTACCTGCAAAAGGTCCAAGCCCTGCACCAATTTCAATATTATACTCATCAAGTAACTTCCCCCGAATAAGTGCATCATCAACA
>DAOWNN010000260.1 GCA_030642585.1 Bacteroidota bacterium
CACCATATCGCCTGATGTCCTGGGATGAAATGCAACCCGAACTTTTACAAATGATTGAGGCTGATCGTGCGGGGGGTGTTGTTATGAAGGGTATTTTATACATGATCATTGGATTTGGGATTCTTGGTACCATAACCATGATGCTTGCTGAACGGCGGCGGGAAATGGGAGTAATGGTTGCAATCGGACTGCAACGGGCAAGATTGGGAATTATGCTGTTTTACGAAACTATATTAATCGGGCTTGTGGGGGTGTTTGTTGGATTCCTGGGAAGTATTCCTGTCATTTCATACTTTTTTAATAATCCTCTTAAATTAACAGGTGATGCGGCCGGTGCTATGATTGAAATGGGGATAGAACCTTATATGTATTTTTCATGGAATCCTTTAGTTTTTTATAAGCAGGTGATAATTGTTTTTGTCATTACTTTAATAATTGGAATAATCCCTATGGTTACATCATTCAGGTTAGTTTTGTCAAAAGCGTTAAGAGCATAGGAAGAATGGAATGGTGGAATGTTGGAATAATAGAATGATTTATATAATAACTTAAAATTTAATAACATGATTTGGTCTATTTCATGGAAAAATGTCTGGAGAAACAAAGTAAGAAGCTCTGTTGTAATGACGGCCATTGGCCTGGGACTTACCGCAGGGATTTTTTCATCTGCTTTTTTTACCGGAATGGTGAATCAAAGAATAAAACAGGCTATCTCAAACGAAATTTCAAGCATTCAGATTCATGATCCTAAATTCAAAGAAACTACAGAATTGGTGAATTTTATGTCTGATGCGCCTGATATTTCTGATAAAATTCAAAAATTGGATAATATAGCCGGAGTAAGTAACAGGATTATAATTTACTCTATGGTTTCTTCTGCAGAAACAGCAACCGGCGTTAAAATAACAGGTATTGATCCGAACCAGGAAAATCAGGTTACCGGGATCAATTCAAAAATAGTGGATGGTAAATATTTTGAAGGGGTTAGTCGAAACCCGGTAGTAATTGGTAAAAAACTGGCCGAAAAGTTAAAGGTAAAAGTGCGTTCAAAAATTGTTATTACCCTTCAGGATATGGATAAAAATATTACCGGGGGAGCATTTAGAATAGCAGGTATTTACGAAACTCCAAATACCGGGTTTGATGAATCCAATGTTTTTGTAAGAAGTTCAGATCTCCTGCAACTTACCGGCATGCCTCCTGGTGCCGCACATGAAATTGCCATATTGGTGAATGACAATGAAGAAGCTTTTTCCATAGACCAGAAAATTAAAAAAATGTTCCCTGACAAGGAGGTTCTTAACTGGAAAGAAATAAGTCCGGAAATGAGTTACATGACTGAAGTAATGGGTTTTTACAATTATATTTTCATAATTATTATTCTATTCGCATTATTGTTTGGAATAATAAACACCATGCTTATGGTTGTTCTGGAAAGGCGAAAGGAAATTGGCATGCTGCTCGCAATAGGAATGTCGCGGCTTAAGGTTTTTGGAATGGTTATGCTTGAAACTGTACTCTTGTCCTTGAGTGGTGGCCTGGTTGGAATCCTGTTGGGAGCATTAATAGCAAAACATTTTGAAACAAATGCTATAGATCTTTCTATGTGGGCTGAAGGATATTCGCAACTGGGATATGACACCCTGGTTTATACCAGCATTGAACCGGAGCAATATGTTGTAATTGCTGTTATGGTAATAATGACAGGAATAATTGCTGCCATTTATCCTGCTTACAAAGCATTGAAATATGATCCGGCAGAAGCATTGCGCATCGAATAACTATTCCGCTACTGTAATTAAAATAAATTACTAATCTGAAATTATAAATTATATCAAAATGAGCGTCATAAACATTAAAAATCTAACTAAAATCTATGATGGTTCCGGCCTTGAGGTTGTTGCCGTAAACAACATAGACCTGGAATTCGAAAAAGGTGAATTTGCTGCAATTGTAGGACCTTCCGGATCAGGAAAAACTACTTTGCTGAATATGCTTGGTGGTCTGGATAGTCCAACATCAGGAGAGGTTATCATTGACAGCCAAAATATTTGGGAACTAAGTTCCCGAAAACTCACAAATTTTCGGCTGAATAATATTGGTTTTGTACTCCAGTCTTATAATCTTATTCCTGTGCTGACAGCAGGTGAAAACACTGAATTTATTATGCAGCTGCAGGGCCGTTCAAAGAGCGAAAGAAAAAACAGAACAAAAGAACTTTTAGATGCAGTAGGTATTGGTGATCGTGTAAGAAGCAGGCCAAATAAATTATCCGGAGGACAACAGCAAAGAGTGGCAGTTGCCAGGGCCCTGGCATCAAAACCAAAATTTATTCTTGCCGATGAACCAACAGCAAACCTGGATTCAAAATCTACAGAAACCTTACTGAATATAATGGAGACATTGAATAAAACAGAAAACATAACATTTATTTTTTCAACGCATGATGCAAGGGTAATGAAAAAAGCACGCAGGGTAATTACCCTGGTTGACGGAAAGGTGGATTCTGATGTTACTAAATAAGTATTTACAATCAGCTGGTTCTTTGTCTATCTGAAATTTATTCCTCATTAATCGCATAGCTTTGTGAAATCATATAAACTAATAATATTACTCCTGCTAATTCTATGGTTTGGATCGGCCAGAAGCAGCCAGGCACAAAAGTTTACAATGAACGGCTATGTAGGCAACATGCAATCTGTAATGTTTGAAGAAATTGATGATTCTTGGTTTTCAGAAAATTTGTTTCACAATCGCCTTAATTTCAAATATTATGCAACAAATAATCTGGTTTTTGCTTTGGAGCTAAGAACCCGGTTTATTTATGGTGACTTTGTTAAAACCATCCCGGGGTATTCAGATTTTGTTAGTTCCGATGCCGGCTATGTCGATCTTTCCTGGCTTATTGCAGACAAACCCTCTTTTCTCCTGGCCACAACCATTGACCGCTTATATCTTGATTATTCAGTTGGTCAGTTGCAGATAAGGCTTGGCAGACAAAGAATAAACTGGGCCCAGAATCTGGTTTGGAATCCTAATGATATATTTAATGCCTACTCCTATTTTGATTTTGACTATGCAGAAAGACCTGGCAGTGATGCTTTAAGAATTCAATATTATACCGGAAGCTCTTCCGCCCTGGAATTGGTGATAAAAACAGATAGTTCAACCAGGATTACCGCAGCCGGGAAATATCTGTTTGGAGTATCTGGTTACGACATTCAAATTCTTGGTGGCACACTAAACGAAAAAGACCTTGTTTTAGGAACGGGATGGTCGGGAAATATTAAAGGTGCTGCATTCCGTGGTGAATTCAGCTGGTTTCATTCATTTAAAAACACTCATAAAGAGGAATTTATGATCTCTGTTTCCAGTGATTATTCTTTTAAGAATTCCCTTTTTATTGGTTTTGAATTTCTTTACTCAAATATTGATTACGACTACAATAGTTTTGGGGAATTTTATTTCACTACTTTGTCTGTTAAAAACATAGCTTTTACAGACATAAACCTCATGGCTCAAGTTAGTTATCCCTTTACTCCTTTATTCGCAGGTTCGTTTGCTGCCATATATTATCCTTCAGAAAATGGATTTTTTATGGGCCCGTCTATAGAATATTCTTTGAAAGAAAATCTCTCTTTATATTTCGTTCTTCAGCATTTCCAGGGAAAATTTGATACAGACTCTCTTCAAAAGACTAGTTTTGCTTTTTTAAGATTGAAGTGGAATTTCTAGTCCCCGGTTGTCTCTCCTGTTAAATTTTATACATTTACAAAGAATTTTAAAAAGGGAGTATTATACTTCATTGGCATGAAAAATGCTTACTTCGTGCTTCTGTTTATTTTAATTTCTTGCACACAGGAAAAACAAGTTATGAAAACAAACCCCACCGGGGTAATGACTGATTCAAGAGATGGTCAAATATATAAAACCGTATTGATTGGAGATGATTGGTGGATGGCTGAAAATTTAAATTTCGGACTGGCTATTGATTCTTTTCATGGTGGCAGTGCTGGGGATGG
>DAOWNN010000040.1 GCA_030642585.1 Bacteroidota bacterium
ACAGGCACAGATAAAACCCGGAGCCGAGAACTTAAAAGAATATTTACCCATTTTAGATGGAAAAAATATCGGTGTTGTTGCAAATCATACTTCACGTATTGGGAATTCAGATCTAATTGACAGTTTGATAAGTCTGAATGTAAATGTGAAACGAATATTCAGTCCTGAACATGGGTACAAGGGAAACCATGGAGCAGGAGTGAAACTGGGAAATGATTCAATATCCGGTATCACAATCATTTCATTGTATGGGGAGCATCGAAGACCAACCGGGAAAGACCTGGAAGACCTGGATTTAATAGTTTTTGATATTCAGGATGTTGGAGTACGGTTTTATACCTATATTTCAACTATGACCTATATGATGGAAGAGTGTGCCCGATATAACATTCCCTTTTTGGTTCTTGACAGGCCGAATCCAAATGGGTTTTATGTAGATGGCCCGGTTCTGGATACGGTTTATAGTTCTTTTGTTGGTTTACACCCGGTGCCAGTGGTTTATGGAATGACCATTGCAGAATATGCCTGGATGATTAATGAAGAGGGCTGGTTAAAAGATGGATTGAAATGCGATCTTTCTTGGATCACCTGTGAAAATTGGGACCACAGGAAATACTATGAATTACCGGTTAAACCTTCCCCAAACCTGCCAAACATGACATCGGTATTTCTATATCCATCCCTTTGCTTTTTTGAAGGAACTAAAATTAGCCTGGGCCGGGGTACTGATTTCCCATTCCAGGTATATGGTCATCCTGAATACCAGGCTACAGATTTTTCATTTACTCCATTAAGTATTCCCGGAGCTTCTGCAAATCCAAGGTGTCTTGGTAAAGAATGCTTTGGAGTCGACTTGACCTCTCTTCCTAATAGTTTCTTTTGGGATAACCAGGGTATTATTCTTTATTGGTTGATTGATGCTTATAATCAGTTGGAAAATACTGATGATTTTTTTACTGGCTATTTTGTGAAACTTGCAGGTAATGAGAAAATGCAGGAACAAATTGAAAATGGCACATCAGCAAATGTAATAAGGGCCGGTTGGAAAAAAGAAATAGATGCCTTTAAAATTATCCGGAAGAAATACCTGCTATACAGGGATTTTGAGTAGATCACCGCTTTTTTCAAAAAGTTTTTACTACGTAGTATACTACGTAGTTGGCCACAGTACAGAGGTCTTTCAGTACAACGATCCTCCCCGTCTGGAATACCATGCCGGACAGGGCCGGATCGTTAAAACGAACCAGAGCTTCGTTTTACAAAAACTCGTTGTATTTAGGATTGATATACGACCATTTCCAATCTTTTCTTTCTCTACATAACCCTGCTTTGATAGGATTATCAAGTACATAACAGATAATTCTGTACAATTCTTCCCTGTCTCGTATTAATCGGTCATAGCTTTCATGATGCCAAAACTGTCCTTTTAAGCCTAAAAGTTTATTGCATTCTCTTGCACTGTAATTTTTTATTGATTGCATGATATCTTGTAGAAATAATGGAGAGCCGAATTCATTTTTCTCAAAAACCATAAAAACAGCATGAACATGATTCGACATTATACAATAGCAATATAAATCCATTCGTTTATTATCCCAGTAATGAATAGAATCTGCTACCGCCCTGGCAACTTCAGGATTTTTCATGAAGTGCTTACCAGATTTTAAAGTATTAAGTTTTTCATCAAATTCCAGGAAGTATTTATTCCCGGCTTCATTCAGGTCTTTCTTTTTATTGTTTGATTCATTCTTAATCTGATCTTTAATAAGTTTAAACCTAATCTGTAAGTCCGAGAACCTGTTTTGTATAAATGCTCCGGTTAATAACCAGGTAACAAAAAATGTTTGTCCCTGGATCTGAAGATGAGGAAGATTTTTTCTATAGAATTCTTTCTTTTTCATTAGTATGGATACTGGCTTAATACAAGGGTCTTTAAGTACAACGATCCTCCCGGATCGTTGAAACGAACCGTCCGTCTGGAATACCATGCCGGACAGGGAGCTTCGTTTTACTGCAAACGAACCGTCCGTCTGGAGAATACCATGCCGGACAAGCCCGTCTGGGGAATACCATGCCGGACAAGCCCGTCTGGGGAATACCATGCCGGACAAGCCCGTCTGGAGAATACCATGCCGGGCGGGGGAGCTTCGTTTTACTTTGTTTTGCCAGGATATACTTTCAATGCCTCCTCAAGGCATTTCATAGCTTCTTTGAGGTCTTCAATTTTTAAAACATAGGCAATTCTTACCTCTTGTTTCCCAAGGCCTGGACTTGCATAAAATCCTGAAGCGGGTGCAAGCATCACTGTGGCATTCTTATATTCAAAATCACTCAATAACCATTGCGAAAATTTATCTGCATCATCTACCGGAAGATGTGTAATTGTATAAAAGGCCCCTCCGGGTAATGGACAATCTACCCCTTCAATTTTGTTCAGGGCATCTACCATATAATTGCGCCTTTCAATGTATTCCTTATAAACTTCTTCAAAATATTCAGGGGGCGTATCGAGCGAAGCTTCTCCGGCAACCTGACCGAAGGTAGGTGGACTCAATCGTGCCTGGGCAAATTTCAATGCTGCATCCAGAACCTGCTGATTCCTTGTTACCAGGGCTCCGATTCTTGATCCGCAAGAACTATATCTCTTTGATACAGAATCCATCATTACAACATTTTGTTCAATCCCTTTCAGATTCATTGCCGAAAAGTGCTCTTTCCCATCATAACAAAATTCCCGGTAAACCTCATCTGAGAACAAATAAAGATCATATTCCTTAACAATATCCCTGATTTGTTCTAGTTCTTCCTTTGAATATAGATACCCTGTTGGATTATTCGGGTTGCAAATAATAATACCCCTGGTTTTTGAAGTAATAACTTTCTTAAATTCATCTATTGAAGGCAATGCAAATCCATCTTCAATTGTGGAGGTAACCGGAACTACTTCCACTCCTGCAGAAATTGCAAAACCATAGTAATTTGCATAAAAAGGTTCAGGTACAATCACTTCATCTCCAGGATTAAAACAAGACATCAGGCCAAATAATATTGCTTCTGAACCGCCGGTGGTAATCATCAATTGTGTATAATCAATATCCACTCCTATGCCTTTATAATAACCGGCAAGTTTTTTCCGGTATGATTCTATTCCGGCAGAATGACTGTATTCTACTACCTCCATATTAAAGTTACGAATTGCATCCAGGGCAACTTTAGGGGTTGGAATATCCGGCTGGCCAATATTCAGATGGTAAACCTTTCTTCCTTTTCTCTTAGCCTCTTCTGCAAATGGGGCAAGTTTTCTAATTGGTGATTCGGGCATTTTATTACCCTTGATGGAGATTGCTGGCATAATATTTTATCTTAAGTTAAAATGATCTATTCATTCATTAATTCAAATTCATTAACAAAATTAGTGAACAATAGTAAACCGAACAATGTTATAGATCATAAAAATATTGTTAGACCATGTGTATTAAGGGTATTTGCAGTGGATAAAGATTGTGGAAGCTCCTTAACTGGAATAAAACTAAAATTTATACTTTTGCAGCAATAGAAACCCTGTTATTGAAGAATAATAAACACATGGAGATCCCCTCAAAATACAATCCGGCAATAACCGAAGATAAATGGTATGAATATTGGATGAAGAATAAGCTTTTTAAATCCACACCGGATGATAGAGAGCCATATACCATTGTTATACCTCCCCCTAATGTTACAGGAGTTTTGCATATGGGACATATGCTGAATAATACTATCCAGGACATTCTGATAAGGAGAGCCCGCATGCAGGGGAAAAATGCATTGTGGGTACCAGGAACCGATCATGCATCTATTGCTACTGAAGCCCGGGTTGTGGCCAGCTTAAAGGAACAAGGAATTGACAAGTCGAAATTAACCAGAGAAGAATTCCTCAGGCATGCCTGGAAATGGAAAGAAAAACATGGTGGCATTATTCTGGAGCAGTTAAAAAAACTGGGAGCTTCCTGCGATTGGGACAGGACGAAATTTACCATGGATGAGGATATGTCTGAAAGTGTATTAAAGGTTTTTGTGGACTTGTACAGAAAGGGTCATATATACAGAGGAGTAAGAATGGTGAACTGGGATCCACAGGCTAAAACAGCAGTTTCAGACGAGGAGGTGATTTATAAAGAGTTGCAATCGAAATTGTACTATATCAAATATGCAGTTGAAGGGGAAGATGGTTTTCTGACCGTGGCAACCACCAGGCCGGAAACTATTCTGGGAGATATGGCTGTTTGTGTTCATCCTGAAGATGACCGATATAAGAAATTTCATGGAAAAAAAGTTGTAATCCCCCTTATCAATCGCCCGGTACCCGTTATTACCGATACTTATGTAGACAGGGAATTTGGAACAGGAGCCCTGAAAATTACCCCTGCACATGATGTGAATGATTATGAAATTGGTATTCGTCACTCGCTGGGAGAACCTATTAATATTTTTAATGATGATGGGACTTTGAGTGAAAGTGCACAGATATTTATTGGGAAAGACAGGTTTGAAGCGAGAAAGCTTATTTTAGATGAACTGGAAAGTAAGAAATACCTTGTAAAGCTTGAAGACTATGTAAACAAGGTTGGTTTCTCAGAACGCACCAATGCAGTAATTGAACCAAAACTTTCTTTGCAGTGGTTTATGAAGATGAAAGAATTGGCAAAACCAGGGCTCGACAATGTAATGAATGATACCATTAAATTGGTGCCGCCAAAATTCAAAAACACATATCGTCACTGGATGGAAAATGTTCGCGATTGGTGTATCTCAAGACAACTTTGGTGGGGACAGCAGATACCAGCCTGGTATCTTCCAGGGTCGAATGATTTTGTGGTGGCTGATAATGCAGACGAAGCCCTGCAATTAGCCAGGGAAAAAACCGGGAATAAGAACCTTACAATCGGGAACTTAAAGCAGGATGAGGATGTTTTAGATACATGGTTTTCATCATGGCTATGGCCAATTTCTGTATTTGATGGCATACGAAATCCTAATAATCCAGACTTTAAATATTACTATCCAACCAATGACCTGGTCACAGCCCCTGAGATTTTATTTTTCTGGGTTGCCAGGATGATCATTGCAGGTTACGAATATGTGGATGCCAAACCATTTGAAAATGTGTATCTGACAGGAATTGTACGTGATAATTCAGGTCGCAAAATGTCAAAATCATTGGGTAATTCTCCCGATCCAATAAAGCTTATGAAGCAGTATGGAGCAGATGGAGTGAGAGTTGGGATGCTTTTATGTTCCCCTGCCGGGGGAGACCTGCTTTTTGATAAAAGCCTGACCGAACAGGGAAGGAATTTTTCAAATAAAATATGGAATGCCTTCCGGCTTATAGATTCATGGAAGGTGGATACTTCGCTGGATCAACCTGAGGCCTCAAAAATGGCTATAAAATGGTTTGGATATAAATTGAATGAGTCAATTTCCATACTGGATGATCAATTTTCTAAATACAGACTGTCAGAAGCTTTAATGAATGTGTACAAATTATTCTGGGATGAATTTTCATCATGGTACCTGGAAATCATTAAACCAGCCTACCAGCAAGATATTGATGCTTCAACCCTTTCCTCTACATATGGCTTCCTTGATACACTACTTAAGATACTTCACCCCTTTGTTCCCTTTATTAGTGAGGAGATCTGGCAGCTTATCGAACAGAGGAAAGATGGAGAAAGTATTATGCTTGCTGAATTCCCAAAAGCCGGAAAATTTGATGGCGCATGTATTGATCGATTTGAGAAGGCTAAAGAAACAATCAGCTCCATACGTACAATCCGAAAGGAAAGAAACATTCCAAATCGCAATTCATTAGAATTGATGATCAGGGAAGATGAGCAGAAATTTGATAATCGTTTTGGTCCGGTCTTACAGAAACTTTGTAATCTTTCCAGGCTCCACTTCATTCAGGAAAAACCTGAAGGAGCTGTTTCTTTTATAGTTAAAACAACAGAGTATTTTATACCTCTGGGAGATAAGCTAAATGTAGAAGAGGAGCTTGAAAAATTGAATAAGGAGCTTGATTATAATAAGGGCTTTTTATTTGCAGTGAACAAAAAACTCGAAAATGAAAGATTTGTTCAAAACGCTCCGGAAATTGTTGTGAAGAAAGAAAAAGAGAAAAGAGCAGATACAGAATCGAAAATCAAAACCCTGGAGGAAAGAATCGCTGAATTTAGCTAATCCTTAAACGAGCTATTTGCCTTTTATTATCAGGTCTTTTCAAGAAAAGCCACTAATTCACGAATCATAGAACGAATGCACTAATGAATAATCAGAAGTATGATTTTCTTACATTCGTCTTTAATCTGTGCATTCGTGGCTTCTTGAAAAAAATAGTCATGGATGCTGTGGCCAGGCTTGCATGTTAAGGAACATGATTGATTGGTACAAAGAGTATTGAATATTTGCGCTATTTCCTTACTTTTACACTCCATTTTAAAAAATGAAAACTATGTACTTGAGTGATCAGGAAATTCGCCTTAATCCGAATGAGTTAGTCCAGCATTTGAAAAAAGCTTCAAATAGCTTTACCCGTAAAGATATCATCAAATTTATTGAAGATAAGGGTATCAAAATGCTGAATTTCAGATATGTTGCTGAGGATGGGAAACTAAAAGTATTGAATTTTGTTATTTCGAGCCGGGAGCACCTGGAAATGGTTTTGTCAACGGGAGAACGTGTGGATGGTTCCAGTTTGTTTTCATATATTGAGGCAGGAATGAGCGATTTGTATGTCGTACCAAGGTACAAAACAGCTTTTGTTAACCCATTTACTGAGATTCCAAGCCTCGAAATACTTTGTTCTTTCTATACAGCAAAAGGCACTCCCTATGAGGGAGCCCCTGAGTATGTGTTAAAAAAAGCCCACAACCAGTTTAAAAAGGATACGGGCTATACTTTTAAAGCCCTTGGAGAGTTGGAGTATTATGTGAATTCCAGGTCAGATAAACTTTATCCTTTAATTGACCAGAAAGGTTACCATCAATCACAACCTTTTGCCAAATTTGAAGAACTTAGGGTGGAAGCTTTACATTTGTTAGCAAAAGCCGGGTGTAAGATAAAATACGGACATTCGGAAGTGGGGAGTTTTACATCAGGAGGGGAAGATTTTGAACAGCATGAAATAGAATTTTTACCTGTGGATGTAGAAGATGCTGCCGATCAGTTAGTCATTGCCAAATGGATTTTAAGAATGCTTAGTTATAAGCATAATGTTGAGGTGAGTTTTGCTCCTAAAATTACTGTTGGTAAAGCCGGAAGTGGCCTGCATATCCATATGATGTTGGAAAAAGATCGCCGCAATGCTATGGTGAGCGATGGTCATTTAAGCGATGTTGCCCATAAATTAATTGCTGGAATTTTAGATCTTTCTTCTGCATTAACTGCTTTTGGAAATACGATTCCGGTTTCTTATCTCCGGCTTGTTCCGCACCAGGAAGCACCTACAAGTATCTGCTGGGGAGATAGAAACAGATCAGCCTTGATCAGGGTGCCCCTTGGATGGCGGGGCGGAAGTCAAATGACAATTGATGCAAATCCTGCAGAACAAAGTGAGCCTGAACCTGGAGATAGTAAACAGACAGTTGAATTCAGGGCTCCGGATGGTTCAGCAGATATATATAAGTTATTGGCAGGCCTGGTGGTAGGAGCGGGGCATGGGATTCAAATGAAGGATTCTCTGAAACTTGCAGAGAAACTATATATTAATGTCAATATATTTGATAAAGAGAATAAATCAAGATTAGATTCCCTTGACAAACTGCCTGGATCATGCTGGGAATCAGCAGATTCTCTGGAAAAACTCAGGGCTAATTTTGAAAAAAATAATGTATTTCCTCCGGAAGTAATAGATAATTCCATCCAGGTTTTAAGATCTTATGAGGATGAGGACTTGAGTGAACGTTTGTATGGAAAAGATGAAGAAATTAATTTACTGGTAGTAAAATATCTTCATATAATGTAGTCATGTCTTGTCAGGGAGACAGTCTTGTTCTTCTCCTGTTAAGAAGATCTGTCTTAGTATTAGCTGTTTTAATGCTAGCGTTTAATTCAAATCCAATAAGCAGGGAAATTGAATTGAAATAGATCCAAAGAAGAATAACTATAAGTGTGCCTATAGATCCATAGAGCTTATTGTATTGCCCGAAATTATTAACATAAGACGAGAAGCCTAAAGAAGAAACTATAAAAAGGAATGTGGCAATAATAGAACCCGGAGAAAAAAATCTCCATTCCTTTTTTCTGGCAGGAATTTCATAATATATGGACGAAATTATAAAGAAAACCAATACCAGCAGAGTGATCCATTTTGCAGCAATGAGCAAATAATATGTGATATTAGTTTGAATAATCTCCATTTCAACTAGTTTATTAATGGTTGATTTTCCAATCAGAATAATCAGAATAGCTGCGGCAAGCATCAATATGATAATGAGTAAGAGAAAGAGAGAAGCCTTTCTTTGCGAAACCCATGAGCGCGTTTCAAACTCATGGGAAGACACATTAAATGCATGAAGCAGGGCATGAATTCCATTAGTTGAAATCAGGACTGTGGTAAGGAACATAAAAAACAACAAGCCTCCGCTTTTTTTAGTAATCACCTCAACAATAGTACCTTCAATCATCAGGAATGCATTCTCTGGAAGAATATTCTCCAGAAATAACAACATTTCATTTTGAAAATTTGAAATAGGGACAAAAGGGATGAGTGTGAAAATAAATATCAAAGCAGGAAGAATCCCCATGAGAATATTAAAAGCAATGGATGACGCCCGGGTGACCAGGGTGCCTTTTTGAAATCCCCTGATAAAAAAAACGATTACATAATAGATAGATACCCCCTGCATTCCTGGAAGAGAAAGCATTTTTGTTCTCTGGACCAACTTATTCCAAAAGTGCCTTATTCTATTTATTTCCTGAATGGATTCAGACAATTGCTTCTTTTTTAATTTTAAATAAAATCACATTATTTTTAAGATAACATTTTCTTTACAATTCCTGAAATAGTTTTTCCATCGGCCTTTCCACTTAATTCCTTATTTGCCATTCCCATTACCTTGCCCATATCAGCCATAGAAGATGCTCCACTTGTTTCCACAATCTTGTGAATAACATTTTCAATTTCAGATTCAGAAAGCTGGGCTGGTAAGTAATTTGATATTATATCAGCTTCAAATCTCTCTTTTTCAGCCAGGTCAGTTCTTTTTTGTTCATTGTATATTTCAGCAGAGTCTTTCCTTTGCTTTACCAGTCTCTGTAGCAGTTTGATTTCAGCTTCAGAATCCAGATTTGATGATTTACCCTTTTCAGTTTTTGCCAGGAGTATTGCAGATTTAACAGATCTTAAGGCTTCAAGTTTTTCTTTATTCCTTTCTTTCATTGCCGCCTTAATATCGGTCATTATTTGTTGTTCTAAATCCATGATAGTAAAAATTAATATAAAAAACTTATAAGACGACTTTTAAGCTCATGTCCAGGCTGTGTATCTGATGCGTAAGTGCCCCTACGGATATGAAATCTACACCACAAAGAGCGTAATCCCGTATATTGGATAGCGTAATCCCACCAGAAGATTCTGTTTCAAACTGAGAATTAATTCTGTTGACAGCATTCCTGGTCTGTTCCAGGTTAAAGTTATCCAGCATAATACGATCAACACCCCCGTGACGAATTATTTTTTCTACATCGTAAATGTTTCTGGCTTCAATTTCAATCGGAATATTGATCTTTTTTTCATTCAAGAACTTGTGTACACGATCAATTGCCAATTCAATGCCCCCGGAAAAATCAATATGATTGTCTTTAATCATTATCATATCATACAGGCCCATCCTGTGATTCATGCCACCACCAATTCTTACCGCTTCTTTTTCAAAATGCCTTATACCGGGACTGGTTTTTCGGGTATCCAGAACTTTGGCTTTAGTCCCTTCTAATTGATTTACATATTTTGATGTCTCCGTTGCTATTCCACTCATTCGTTGCATGAAATTTAAAACAAGACGCTCAGCCTGAAGAATTTTCCTGGAGTTTCCGGAAACAACAAACGCAATATCCCCAACATTCACTTTTTCACCATCAGAAAGCCGGGATTGAATTTCCAGGTTTGGATCGATTATAGAAAAAACATTTTTTGAAACCCTGATCCCTGCCAAAATACCATTTTCTTTGATATTCAGCTTGGCTGTTCCGGTGGAATCTGAAAGAATACATGATTGTGAAGTGTAGTCACCACTTCCGAGGTCTTCCTCAATGGCAAGAAGAATTAAGCTTTCTTCTAATTGTTTATTCATTCTCCTTTTCTATACGGAATTGATGAATAAAAGTATTCCCGTTTTTCTTCTTCAACAGGAAATATACACGAAACGAATCTTCAGTAGTAATCAGATTTCCGATCCCATATTTTGCATCAGTTTTCCCTCCCTGATGCAGAAGTGAAAAACTCCTGGGCTGATTCTTTGAAAAAAAATCTTTCAGGATCATTTCAGCCTGGGTTTTACTGTAAATACCCTCTTCATCTAAAATAACCATTTCCACATTGACATTAAAATATTTAACAAGCTCTTTAGAATTCCCGGTTTTCAACGCTAATGAAATACCATTTGGAATTTCTCCCTGGTTTTGAGAAAAAATAAACGGACTTGCCAGAAAAAATAACAGGAGCAGGATATTTTTTTTCATGTGAATAGTATTAGTTTTATAAGGTCACATGTAACTTACCATGCCAAAATAATCATAAACCATTGTATCAAAATACTGATTATTTTGGCATAAACGTTTCATGTGTTTGAAATTAATTTTCTAATGTTCGGCACATCGAAAGCAAATATAATAGACATTTCGACCATATTAAAAGCAAAAATCAAACCAAATCAGCTGCAATTTAACAAATTTCAATTACATAAGTAAAAACTCACCGGGTGACCCGACATCGTCGGGTGAATGATAATCAATAAGCCCGTCCTTTAGGGCGGGGCTAAACAAATATAATAGCATATGAAATTTAAATAATTTTGTAATTTGATAATAATTTACAAAATTATTTAAATTTCTCTTTTTAGTACAATTAAACTTCCCCAGGCTA
>DAOWNN010000106.1 GCA_030642585.1 Bacteroidota bacterium
AGGCTTCATGGTAAAAATCTTGAGCCAGGTCCCATAGTTTGTCACCGGGTTTTATAATATATCTTCCACCAGGAGTTCCTATCTCTAAAGGAGCTGGCTCAACTGGTTTTAATTCCGGCTTTTCGGTTTCAGTCTCAATTTCCTCAACAATACTCTCAGGGACTTTTACCTCCTCCGAAATGGGTATCGTGGTTTTCCAGGGTTGCCAAAGGAGAGAGACAAGTGTAACGATTAATATGATAGTTATCAGCCAGAGCCAAACAGATATTTTTTTTAATATACCTTTCCTTTCGATTTGTGTTTCCGGAGGCTCGGAAACTATTTTATCTTTTACAGCTTCTTGTTCAGCTCGTATGGAGGGAGGTTCCGGTTCAACAATTTCAGTCGGTTCCTGTTCTTTACCAACAAATGCCAGACCTGCTTCTATTTCTTCCTTAAAATCGATTGATCTTAAATCTTCATATTTAGGATTAATATATTTGCGAAATGATAACTCCGGCAAGAAATTTACCTTATTGTGAGCAGGAATTTCAATTGTCTCCCCAGTTTGTGGATTTCTTCCACGTCTTGCTTTGGTCCACTTTAGTTTGAAATAGCCCAGACCTCTGATCCTCACACGCCCGTCACGTTCAAGACCTTCTTTTACGATTTTTCCTACTTCCTTGAGTATATCGTGGATAAATTGTTTAGAAACCCCGGTCTCTGCGGCAATTTTATTGATCAAATTTGAAAATGTTATTTTACTACTCATTTTTTATCCTCTTTTGCTTCAATTCATCTTTAAGTGTTGAACATGGATGAAATGTTACAATTCGTTTAGGTGGTAAAATTATGAATTTTCTACGTTGTGGATTGAAAGATTTTCGTTTTTGCCTGATGTGAACCCCGAAGGTACCTAATCCAGGTATAGTAATACCTTGATCTTCACCAAGCAATTTTTTAATTATCTCCGTGCTATCACTTAACAAGTCTTTTATTTCAGGCTGTGATCGTTCGAAACGTAATGATAGTTTTTTTATTAATTCTGAATAAGTCATAATAATCTAGAAATTAATTATTAACTAAAACAGATTTCGTTAAAAAAAATAATGAGGCCGGATGGATAAAACCAGACATGCACTTGGTCCCTTATTTTTCAACCACACAAGAGGTTATTATTTTTATAAAGTTACAAAAATTACAATCTTTTGTCAAGTAAAAAATTTAAAAACCTTCTATATATTTTCTAAACTTCATGTAAATCGTCATGTATGGTTGTCCCATAATTATATATCCTCAAATGATTTTGGATTATTGTTTTATTTTGCACGAAAGCCACAATTCTCACAATTATTATCTTCCATACTTATTTTTTCTTTTAAGGTTTAATAAATTAATTTTTATGCATAACGGTGGAACTAACCGGCGCCCGCACCACTGTTGCTTTTGCGCACAGCAGATCCTGGCGTCCAGTTTAGTGATTTGTTATGCAACGGTATATTTATTTCTGTTCAACAAGCCTATCGAGCAGTCCACGCCAATCAATGAATGGTCCTATACGACGGAATACATCGAGATCAACATAACGATTCTTGTATGTAGATTCTTTAGACATTTCCGTTAAACGTTCGAGCAATCTATTATATATATCATTCGATGATTCTTTTGGGAATCTTGCACAAAGAACATCACTGTATGTTTGCAAGTACAGTCGTTTGTTGCGCATTCTTCTGTTCAGCCGCTTTGCCTCAACCCACCACGGGTGACAGCCAATAGTATTACCTTCTACAAAGAGTCGAAACCAGCCCACGATTTGGTTGAATTGCCATGGGCCACCAGATTCCGCGATTACGGAATGAAATTGCCGATCGCGGACTTCACGGGTTAATGGTCGTCGTTCTGGGTCATAGGAAATAATCTCTTCGACACGATTCGCAACAAGAGTTTCGATTTCAGCGTTAAAGTCATCCTTTGTTTTACGGTAGATCGGTATGTCAAATATGTATTGATCGCGCATCAGTCTCTAACATGTGTTTGCATAACATATTATTCTACTGCCATTAGCGGCATTAATATAAATATAAGCGTATTATCCGGATAATCAATAAAAATCACATAGGGACACGGCATTATAAAACATTGCAGAGAAAGTGTTATATTTCAGCAAAATAATATTTATTAAATAGCTTCGCACTTTGATACAAGAGAGCTTTGTTTGTGCAAGGCTTCATATGCCAAAACTATACACAACAGATCAGTCTTTGAATTTTGAAAAAACCGATAGCAAATACTTTTTTCTACGATCATTACCTTGAAACAGAAGCATTACTTTTAGAGTATGCCGGGAAAGTAAGAGGAGCTTTCGATATTGAAGATATTCACCAACTCAGGGTGAATATGAAAAAGCTACGCGCCTATTTCCGCTTCCTGGAATTTACATCAAATAAGGCCTTTAGATATAAAGAATCTAACAAACTGTTAAAAAAGTGCTTCAGGCTTGCAGGAAACATTAGGGAGCGACAAATAAACCTTGAGCTCTTAAAAAGCTATGAGCTGCCTGATGAAGCATACCTGCAATATGAAAAATTTGCAAATCTGAAAGACAAAAAGGAAAAAGAGAAACTGGATAAAGCATTTGGGGCATTGAACAAAGCAGAATTTGAAAAGATAGGGCATAGCTTTCGTAGTTTTTTCATAAAAAAAGATCTGAATGAAAAACTTGAATTAAGCCAGAATTTTATTGGACTTCAAATCGAAAAAATAAAAAATATTCTTGAGCATCATGAAGAAGCTGAAAAAGTACACAGGATCAGAATACATCTTAAAACCATTAAGCCCCTCCTGTTTACCCTTTCCGCTATTCCTGAAAGTAAATTTGAAGAAGCCCATTACCTGTCGCTCAAAAGCACTGAAGATGCTATTGGAGCATGGCATGATCATGTTGTTCTTGTTACAAGCTTAAAACAGTCTCTTTCTTACAATATGCATAAACAAAACCATACAGAACTGGATAAAGTGAAAAGGATTTTAGAGATTGAAAGCAAAGAATTACTTGAACAAACAAGGAAAACACTTTTGGAAACAGTCACATTACTTGTGGAAGTATGAAGCTTGAAGGTAAAGAGTTCAGAGTTCAAGACTGTTTAGAGTGAGGCATGAAGATAACGAGAAGATGGAGCGGTAGAGCGATGGAGCGAAAGAATAAATAAAGCTCCTCAATCGTACCCCGAACTAAAATCCGGGCACGATTTACTACTTGTAATTGCACACAATATGGAACTGGAAAACTTCAATCCGGGTTCTAAACCATAACACACTAAAGATACTTGTAAACAAAATAATTCACAAAATGCTTAACGGGGACTAAATAAGGCCTGCTAATGCCTGCTAGCGTCAGTCTACTGCATTGTCTCGCAATCCAGGTAATTCCACATATGTGAACCAGATCGTCGATTAGAAAGGCTTATCTGAGCCCGTCAATGAGTAGTGAGCTAAACAAGATATGAGCAGTGAGTAAGAAATAGAACAGAATCACTGCATGTTGCCTGCTTCTTTATACTTCAATGTACTGGATACTCTTCAAGCTTTAGCAAATATATTTTACTATTATCCAGGCCTTTTTACCATTTTTAAATATTCTTCCCCTTGCGCCTTCAGCCTTTTCTGTAATCATCCCTCATATCTCTCTTCCCTTCATACTTCTAACTCTCCAAAGCCCCCACCAGCTCATTCACATTTGTGACTCCCTGCTCATCGCAATATTTTTCAATTCCCTCAAGTACTTTGATCGAAACAGCAGGATCAATAAAATTTGCTGTTCCAATTTGAATGGCAGTTGCTCCAGCCAGTATAAACTCAATGGCGTCAGTTGCATTCATAATTCCACCCATCCCTATGATAGGGATCTTCACTGCATGGTAAGCCTGCCATACCATACGCAATGCAACCGGTTTTATGGCTGGTCCGGAAAGTCCCCCTGTTACAGTGGCAAGAACAGGCTTGCGGGTTCTGGCGTCTATAGCCATTCCCAGCAATGTGTTGATCAGGGAAATTGAATCGGCCCCCTCTCCTTCCACAGCTTTTGCAAATTCGGAAATTGAAGTCACGTTAGGAGATAATTTAACAATCAGGCTTTTGTCCCAGGCCTTCCTTACCTCCCTTGTAACATGTATTGCAGAGGGACAATGGGTTCCGAACACCATTCCGCCTTCCTTAACATTGGGACAGGAAATATTAAGCTCAATTGCCGGAATTTTATCCAGCACATTCAATTTTTCAGTTACTTCAACATACTCTTCAATGGTGGAACCGCTCACATTAACAATAATATGGCTTTGGTAGTCCTTTATTTGCGGGTATATTTCATTTACAAAATAATCCACTCCCTTGTTTTGAAGTCCCACTGAATTCAACATCCCTGAAGGCGTCTCAGCCATTCTTGGATAGGGATTTCCCTCACGATTGCTGCCGGTTGTTCCCTTCACGAAAACGGCTCCCAGGCGGTTTACATCCAGGAAGTCATCATACTCGTGCCCATATCCAAAGCAACCAGATGCGGTGGATACCGGATTCTTACACATAAGTTTGCCAATATTTACCTTAAGGTCTACCATATCAAGTCTTTTGTATTGAATACAGGCCCTTCCTTACAAACCCGTAAATTCCCTCTTACAGTTTCCTGTATGCAGCACAGGCAGGCCCCGAATCCACAGGCCATGGTATTTTCAAGCGACGCCTCACAATCTAGCTGTAGTTCTTCTGCAAACTTGCTCACAGCTTTCATCATTACCTGTGGTCCGCAGGTATAAACTTTTACATATGGAAAAGAGCTTGCTTTTAAAACAGAATGATCCATCACGGTACCGGCTTCCCCGGCACTCCCGTCATCAGTGGACAAAAATACTTTACCATATTTCTCAAAATCTGCCAGATCCACCAGCAATTCCTTATTCCTGAAGCCCAATAAAAATTCAGGTTCTACATTATTCTGCTTTAGAAACTTTGCAAGAAGAGGAAAAGGAGCCACTCCCACACCCCCGCCCACCAGCAAAACCTTAGCTTTCTCCTCAGGGAGACTATAAGAATTTCCAAGGGGATAGATCAGGTTCAGTGAATTCCCAGCTTTTAATCCAGCAAGTTTACGGGTTCCCTTCCCTACTTCCTGAATAAGTAAATAAACAAGTTGTTTATCCATGTCTACATCATACAGGGAAATGGGTCGCCTTAAAAAAGTGTCTTTGCTATTGTCTATTCGTATCTCCACAAACTGTCCCGGAAGCATCTCCGGCAGTCTTTCAGGTGATTTCAGCACCAGTAAATAATACTCCCTGTTTATCCTTTTGTTAGCAATAAGCTCAAAATCACGTACAAATTTCTTCATATCTTGTAAAACAAGCAGGTAATTGAAGGACTAAAGCCCATTATTAATTCTCATAAAGATTTCATAAAGATAAATAAGCTAAACGGAGAACAACAATGATTGAAGAATTTTTATCAGCAATTATGCTTCGGAAAGGCTTCTGGGATTGTATTCACGGAAACTGCCATCCTTAAACAGAACTATAACCGTCTCTATACTCCCGGGTTTACTTGCTATAGTAATATCCTGAATCCTTTTTTCATATACAGGAGGATCTTCTGACTTTACAAGTCTTTCCTGATTATCTATTCCAAACTCCAAAGCATTCCCTGAATTTAAAAGCCCTTTAGAAGACGATATCTCAGCAGAACTTGTTTCTTCCGAGTTATTAGCGCTTAAAAACATAGGTTCACGACCAATTATCAGCCAGTCAGCATTTATTTGAGGATAAGCCTGGAATAGTTTCTGTAAAAACTCAAAGCTCGGCTTATTACGTCCTGATAAGACATGCGAGATACTTGAACGCTGTACACCTATCTCATCAGCAAACTGTGAATGGTTAAGTTTTAATTCTTTAAGCAAAACAATAATTCTGTCTTGTAATGTTTCCATATTACAAATGTAATATTTATTTACTTTTGTAATGTATACATTTGTAATTTTTTATGATTACAATTGTAAATAGCCTTTTGTAATCACCCTTGCAAATAGTCAAATATATCCATGTCAGGCTAAAATATTTTACAAAATCTGAATTTGTCAACTAATTTTCTAAATCTATATTCTATAGACTATATAGATGCAATCTATCAGGAAGCCGACTTTGAAACCATGCTTTTACCCCATTAAAATTCATTAAGTTCAAGAAATTATTTACTAAAAGGCATGTAAATAACTGGCATATAGACATTTAAACTGTGTATTTAGTATATATTTGTCGTTTTTCATTCATATTTGTGATTTTAACTAATGTATTACATCATATAATACCTGTATCTTACTGGTTTACAAGTAAATTAAATTGTATTCTAATATAATCAATTATTGTTTACAATTGTATACAGTTTTATGTAATATTTGAATAAAAAGTTAGTTTACTTATGTAAATAGCATATATTTTACATGAATATGTTACATTTGTAACTCCATTTTCTTTTATTTTTTGTTTTCTGTATTTTCAATTTGAGTTTCACAAATTATTCTCATCCTACTCTATTTTGAAAAAAAAATAATTCAAATTTTTATATTATTATTTTCAAAAAATACACGGGATTGGATTACAAAAATATTTTTTTAGTCTTTCCCCTATTTTTTCCATTTTTTTAGCTTCTCCTTTGCATATTTCCTACTTCCTGTACCGCCTTTTCGTTAATATTCAATTCTAAAAGGCTTTCAACTGCCTGATTATCTATTTTAATGCATTGATACTCATTAGTATAAATTGATAAAATCCAGTAAAATATTACTCCTGAATAATACTACTCCAGCTAAATCTCTAAGCTTTTGATCAAATTTCTTAATTGTTTGACTCATAATTTTGTAACTTGTACTAACTCCTCAATTAAAGGAGGAGTATTCGGGAAAAGAGTCGTATAATTAAACATCAATTCCTCATAAACTCAAAAGTCATGAAAGCATAATCCAGAAAATCTATCCTTCTTGTTTTATTTCTTTTTTCATTCATCATTCAACATTCATCATTTAACATTCTCTTCGCCCAGGCTCCACAAAAATTCAATTACCGGGCTGTGGCCAGCGATGGGAATACTGTTTTGGAAAACATTAGTCTGGATGTAAGATTTGAGATTTTGCAGGGCAGTACTACAGGAGAAATGGTTTGGACAGAAACACAAACAGGCATTACAACTAATGATTATGGCTTGTTTAGTATCAATGTGGGCAGCGATACAGAAATATCTATTGACTGGAACAATGGGCCATACTTTTTAAAGGTAGAGGTAGATCTTGGAAATGGCTTTCAGGAATTTGGAAATTCAGAACTGTTATCTGTTCCTTATGCCCTGAACACAAAATCTGTTTCTTCTCTTGAAAATCTTGATATCCGGGGTTCTGTTGATATGGATCCAGACTCTGCATTGTTTGAAGTAAAAAGAAACGACGGACAAACGATTTTTGCAGTTTATAATTCAGGAAGTTACAATGTGATGGTTGGGAACAATACAGGCTTAAGCAACCTCTCTGGAATGAATAATGTATACCTGGGAACTTCAGCCGGAATGCTGAACAATGGAAATTCTAATGTTTTTATAGGAAACAATGCCGGA
>DAOWNN010000194.1 GCA_030642585.1 Bacteroidota bacterium
ATCGTAATTTTCAATTCCTGTGTGCCCAATCCATTGGGTGTGAAACCCTTTGTAGAAGTCCTGCAGACCGGAACTGGTTAACTCATCACCCGGTTGGATAATGTAATCAATCCCGGAGTGTTGAATATCGACTGGCAAGAAGCTGGCGGCAACAAAAAGACGTTTCATCGGAAATCTATTATTTTTATCGGGATTTATCAAGTTGACAATTCACTTATTATATTCATTAGAATATTTGAATGCCTTGATAAAATTAATACCTTAACAACTTAAACCAATTAAAAATAGTAAAACTTTTTTTATGCTAAATTTTGATGCAGTTATATTTGACCTTGATGGGGTAATTACTAAAACAGCGCTGGTTCATGGATCTGCCTGGAAAAAGACCTTTGATGAATATCTTAGATCCCGGGAGAAAAGGTTTAAGGAGCCTTTTAGAGAATTTACTCATAACGGCGATTACCTTCCCTTTGTGGATGGTAAACCACGGTATAAAGGGGTGGCATCATTTCTTGAATCCCGGGGGATTAATATTTCCCCTGGAGATTCTTCAGATGATCCAGGTAAGGAAACAGTTTGCGGATTGGGAAACCAAAAAAACCTGAAGTTTAATGAGGTGCTCGATAGTGAAGGGGTTATGGTGTATGAATCAACTGTGAATTTAATTCATGAATTGAAAAAGAATAATATTCGGATAGGAGTTGCTTCCTCCAGTAAAAACTGTAAAGAAGTATTACAAAGAGTAGAACTGCTTTCGCTGTTTGAAACCAGGATTGACGGTGAAGTATCTGTAGAAATGAATCTACATGGAAAGCCAGAACCTGATATATTCACCACAGCCTGTGACCAGCTTGGGGTTGAATATCACAAAGCTGTGATTGTTGAAGATGCAGTTTCAGGCGTTCAGGCTGGAAGGAATGGTAATTTTGGACTGGTCATAGGATTGGCCCGTGAAGATAACCGGGAAGAACTATTAGTGAATGGGGCTGATATTGTACTTGAAGATATGGAGGAAATAGATATCGCGGAGATTGATAAATGGTTCCAGTCAGGCATAAAAGAAGATAATTGGGAACTGAAATATTATGATTATGATGTAAGTCAGGAGAAATCCAGGGAGGCATTGTTAGCCGTGGGAAATGGTTATTTTGGAACACGAGGTGCAATGGAAGAGAGTCACACAAGCAATAAAAATTATTCCGGCACCTATATTCACGGTTTGTTTAACAGGCTTACTTCAAGAGTAGGAGATCATGAAATTGAAAATGAAGATATGGTCAATATATCCAATTGGCTACCCATAACTTTTCGTATTGGTGATGGGCCATGGTTTGTGCTTGATCCTGAACCATCATTTGCTATTGAAAAGATACACCGGAAGCTGGACCTAAAGAGTGGAGAACTTTCGCGTACATTGGTGCTTAAGGATGACAAAGGAAGAATTACCGAAATTGTATCTTCACGGTTTGCCAGCATGGATAATCCGAACCTTGCAGGATTAAAATATAGTATCAAAGCCCTCAATTATGAAGCATCTGTTGAAATCCGGACGGAGATAGCAGGAGACCACCTCAATGCCGGTGTAGAGCGTTACAAGGAATTGAACCAAAAACACTTACTGCCTGTTTCTGAAAATACAGAGGGGACTAAAGCTTACCTTGAGCTACGTACTTCACAATCAGCTATACCAATTGTAATGGGAGCAATCCATAAGCTGTCGGGCGCAAAGGCTGAACCGGAAGGTTTTACTTCACAGGGCAAAGCAGGTATTTTATTTAAGATGACAGTCAAAAAGGGTCAGGAAATCACACTTGATAAATTGATTGCTATTCATACCGGTCTGGATGCCGGTAGCAAAGATCCGGTTGTTTCTGTAAAAGAATTCCTAGCTTCTTCGGGTGATTATGATGAGGAATTCAGGAAATCTTCTGTAGCATGGGGGGAAATATGGAAAGAGATAGATATTCAGATCTGTGGCGACAGCTTATCTCAAAAACTGATCAGGCTGCATCTTTATCATATGATGGTTACGGCATCGCCACATTTTTCCGGGTTGGATTCAGGGATTCCCCCAAGGGGATTACACGGGGAAGCATACCGCGGACATATTTTCTGGGATGAACTCTACATCCTGCCTCTTTATAATATACATTACCCGGAAGTAGTCAAAGCAGCCCTGATGTATCGGTACCGGAGGCTTGATGAGGCGCGTAAGTATGCCGCTGAACATGCTTACAAGGGAGCTATGTTTCCCTGGCAAAGCGGAAGTGACGGCAGGGAGGAAACTCAGACTATACACCTGAATCCTTTGTCAGGAGAATGGGGTGATGATTACAGTTCATTACAACGGCATATCTCACTGGCCATTGCCTACAATATCTGGAGTTACTACTGGACTACTGCAGATGGGGATTTTATGGCTATGTATGGTACGGAAATGTTCCTTGATATTTGTAAGTTCTGGGCCAGTAAATGCCGGTATGACAACAATGATCAAAAGTACCATATTGACCGTGTTATGGGGCCCGATGAATTTCATGAGAAATTACCAGGATCAAAAGAAGGCGGACTCACTGACAATGCGTATACAAATATCATGTCCAGTTGGATCTTTGAAAAGGCTTTTTATTTGTTGAAGCTTTTATCAGTGAAAAAGCAAAAAGCAATTTTTAAAAAACTTGAACTTTCTAACGAAGTATTGGCTACCTGGCACGCGATGCATGAAAAACTTTCTCTCAATGTTTCCGAAGAAGGGATTGTGGAACAATTCAAAGGATATTTTGATCTTGAAGAGCTCGATTGGGAGCACTATCAGAATAAATATGGAGATATTCACAGGCTCGACAGGATACTCAAAGCAGAAGGAAAATCGCCCGATAAGTACAAACTATCAAAACAGCCTGATTTCCTGATGTCATTTTACAACCTTGGATTTAATGAGACTAAACATATCATTAACGATTTAGGATATGCATTGCCTGATGAGTTTGCCCAGCGCAATTTTGATTATTATATGGCCCGAACTTCACATGGGTCAACACTCAGCAGATTGGTGCATGCCCGGATTGCTCATCAGTTGGGAAAAACCGAAATCGCCTGGAAAATGTACATAGAAGCACTGCAAAGTGACCTGGTAGACCTTCAGGGAGGAACTACAGGTGAAGGTATCCATTGTGGTGTGATGGCTGGAACAGTATACTCAGCTATCTCAACTTATGGTGGACTCGATCTTTCAGGAGACTTGCCCCGGATTGACCCTGGCTTGCCAGTTCATTGGAAAAGCCTATCCTTCGGTTTTTACTTCCGGTCAAACCGTTTTGCTGTAGAGATTACCCGGAATAGTGTTCAGATTGTTTGTGAAAAAAGCAGAAATACTAAAATAAAAGTTCATATTTGTGCCCGGGTTTATACTTTTAAACCTGGTGAACTTCAAATTGTAAACTATTAACAAAAATTTTTATGCTTGGTGATATTCTGCTGGTAAATGATTTGCATAAGGATGCGGCCGCTTCTATTTGTGAACTGATAATGCAAGACAGGTCTGAATTAAAAAACTCCCGATACATTGTGGGTATATCCGGTGAATCGGGTTCTGGCAAGTCTGAACTGGCCCATGCTCTGGGAGTAGCCCTGAAAGAGCAGCTCATCAGGGTAAAGGTTATTCATACTGACAACTATTATGAAATACAACCTTTACTTCGCGAAGAGTGGAGGCGAAATAAAGGCTTTGATCATATTGGACTTGACGAGTATGACTGGGTAAAGATCCGTAAGACCATACGCGATTTCAAGGAGGCGCAAGAGTGTGTTCTTCCCTGCATTGACCTGATCCCGGAGCAGGTGGATAAACTGATAACTGATTTCAGTAAAATTGAGCTATTGATTATTGACGGACTCTATGCCATCAATGCACCTGATATTGATCTTCGTGTGTTTATAGACCTTACTTACCGTGAAACTAAAATAAACCAGATTATCCGGATGAAAGAAGCCATGACAGATTTCCGGCTAGCCATTTTGGAGAGGGAGCACCTGGCGGTTTGTTCCCTAAAGCCAAAGGCCGATTTAATAATCGATAAATCTTACATGGTAGTGAAGGCTAGTGAGTACAAGTCACCAAACAATTGTGGCTCTGCAAAAGCAACAAAATAAAAGCATTTTTACTCGTCTGACCACTAATGGTTGCAACCAGTAGATAGACTTATCTTTTTACTTGATGAACTAAAAATAGTGGTCTGACGAGTATCTTCCAACATGATTGTAGTCAGCAGATAGACACCCCTCGACCACCCACTTAGGGTTTGCTTGCTAAAGCAAAAGAACTCGACAGGGAATTTATTGTTTAGGATAGATAATGTGGTATTGATCTGGTTTTTATGATTGATAAGATATTCAGTCAAAAATATCATTCCTATTTTTATAAATGTTTATACCACGTAGCGGTTAAAGTTTTGTAGAAAGATGTTATAAATTTAAACATTTCCCCGTAGGGGATCAACTGTTAGAAAAAGATATTTTAAAATGATTTTTTGTAGTGTTAAACTATAACTAAATACCTTTGTTTATGAATGCGTTTTATTCTAATTTGTTAAAGTATTCGAGTATCTCTAATTAGTACATATTACATTCAAATGAAAAAATATCTATTTATTATAGCAAGTTTATTTTTCTTTATAAACTCAATAGCAACCCCGCCCGAAGTTTTAATATCCCTTATCACTTATTTTGAAAACAAGAATCCATTTCCATGGATAATTGATGAAAGCAACCCGGATAATATCTGGCAAATTGGCAAGTCATATAAGGCCGAGTTTGACTCTGCTTATTCAATACCAAATGCTATAATAACTGATACTATTAATCCTTATCCCATAAATAATCATTCATCATTTCAATTTCTAATTGCAAAACCTAACAATGCACAAGAAAATTGTATAAGTCTAATTCGATTAATTTTTTATCATAAAATTGATACTGATACCTTAAAAGATGGAGGTTATATTGATATATCATACGATTTGGGAAATACCTGGATCAATATAATTGATGATACCATCTCCACCAGAGTTAGTGTTTTAGGTCAGTTTTATGGAAGTACAGATACTTTAACCGAAAACAGGAAAGGGTTTTCCGGCAACAGAACCTATGAATGGATTAGTAGTGGTTTTACGTGGTTTGATGAAAATAATGAACATGCCAGGACAAATGACTCAATATTGGTAAGATTCA
>DAOWNN010000228.1 GCA_030642585.1 Bacteroidota bacterium
CTAGTACTAATGTCAACAGAATAAATAACACCGGGCTTTAGCCTGGTGTTAAAAGCTGAGCCCCTAAAAAAGGTTCGTACCGAGATGTAATTTATAAATAGAATGTAGCTCCGGACCGCAAGACAAACGGCTAAAAAATGTGGGGGTGAAAAAAATAAGAAATAGCTTGTAGGGTGTTAGTAGTAAAATACAGTAACCAAATATCATTGAGCATGGAAGAAAAAATTTACGTTTTTGACACTACCCTCAGGGATGGTGAGCAGGTACCCGGCTGCCAGCTAAACACAGTTGAAAAGATTGAAGTTGGAAAAGCTCTGGAACTGCTGGGGGTGGATATCATTGAAGCTGGTTTTCCAATCTCAAGTCCGGGAGATTTCTCTTCAGTTGTAGAACTATCAAAAGTCGTAACCAGGCCGGTAATTTGTGCCCTGACCAGAGCAGTTGAAAAAGATATTGATGTAGCTGCAGAATCATTACAATACGCCAAAAGAAAAAGAATTCATACCGGTATCGGAACCTCTTTCTATCATATTAACTACAAATTGAGATCAAACCAGGATGAAATTATTGAAAGGGCTAAAGCAGCAGTTAAATATGCCAAAAGGTATGTAGAGGATGTTGAGTTTTACGCCGAAGATGCCGGAAGGACTGAAAATGAATACCTGGCAAAGGTTGTAGAAGCAGTTATTGCTGCCGGCGCAACTGTTGTAAATATTCCGGATACCACAGGATATTGTATGCCGAACGAATTCGGTGATAAAATCAGGTTCCTTATTGAGAATGTAAAGAACATACATAAGGCAGTTATTGCCACACATTGTCACAATGACCTGGGAATGGCTACCGCTAACACTTTAATGGGAATACAAAATGGAGCACGGCAAGTGGAAGTAACCATCAACGGCATTGGAGAAAGGGCCGGGAATACCTCACTTGAAGAAGTGGTTATGATCTTAAAAAGTCACAAAGACCTGCCATACACCACGAATATTGACTCAAAAAAGATTCATAAAACAAGCAGGCTTATTTCTACCCTGATGCGTATGCCAGTTCAGGCAAACAAAGCAATTGTGGGCAGGAATGCCTTTGCCCACTCTTCAGGAATTCACCAGGATGGAGTTTTGAAAAACAGAGAGAATTATGAAATTATCGATCCGACAGATGTAGGAATCAAAGAATCTTCTATTGTTCTTACAGCAAGAAGCGGAAGGGCAGCCCTTAATCACAGGTTGGAAATTCTTGGATACAAACTGGATAAGAAAAAACTCACAAAACTATATCATGAGTTCCTGCTTCTCGCTGACAAGAAAAAAGACATTAAAGATGATGATTTAAAGGCACTTATTGGAAAAACCGATAGAAAAGAGTCAGCTATGAAGCTGGATCTTCTCCAGGTAGTATGTGGGAAATCAGCAGTTCCCATGGCTACTGTCAGCTTAAAAATAAATGATGAGATCCTGATGGCAACTGCCTCCGGAAACGGCCCTATTGACGCTGCTTTTTCAGCAGTCAAGCAGCTGATTAACAGAAAAGTACGTCTTGAAGAATTCCTGATACAAGCCATCACCCGTGGAAGTGATGATATGGGAAAGGTGCATGTACAAATTGAAAACAGAGGTAAACTTTATTACGGTTTTTCTGCTAACACTGATATTATTACGGCATCTGTGGAAGCCTTTATTGATGCTGTTTCAAAATGTTGCAATTTCAAAAATTCAAAAAATGCAAACTCCTCCGAAGGGGTATCTTCGGCAAAATCATAAAATTCATTGAAAGCAAAAACACTTTTCGATAAGATCTGGGATTCCCATGTGGTTTCTTCCATACCTGAGGGTCCGGATGTTCTTTATATCGACAAACATCTGATTCACGAAGTCACAAGCCCCCAGGCATTTACCGGCCTGGAACAAAGGAACTTATCAGTCTTCAGACCAGGAAAAACAGTAGCAACTGCCGATCATAATGTACCTACTCAAAACCAGCATCTGCCAATTCAGGATGAACTTTCAAGGCTTCAGGTTCAAACTCTCATAGACAATTGCAAAAATCACAGCATTAAGTTATATGGTTTGAATCATCCTTATAATGGTATTGTTCATGTCATTGGGCCGGAACTGGGTCTTACCCAGCCAGGCATGACTATAGTTTGTGGTGATAGTCATACCTCCACACATGGTGCCTTTGGAAACATTGCCTTTGGAATTGGTACCAGTGAAGTGGAAATGGTAATGGCCAGCCAGTGCGTCTTACAAGCCAAACCTAAAAAGATGAAAATTACCATTGACGGTAATCTTGATAAGGCTGTCAGTTCAAAAGATATTATTCTTTACATAATTTCAAAAATTTCAGCCAGTGGAGGAACAGGTTATTTTATTGAATTTGCTGGTTCTGCAATTACCAGCCTGAGCATGGAATCCAGGATGACTGTCTGTAACATGAGTATTGAAATGGGTGCCCGGGGTGGATTGATAGCCCCAGACTTTACTACTTATGAGTATCTAAAAGGTAGAGAGTTCAGTCCTGAAGCAGAAAATTGGGACCATGCTCTTGCTGAATGGAAAGAGCTGAAATCTGATAAAAATGCTCTTTTTGACAAGGAATGGAATTTCAATGCTGAAGATATCAGACCTATGATTACCTACGGCACAAATCCGGGAATGGGAATGTCAATTACTGGCAATATTCCACAACTCAATTTCATTACTGAGGAAAGCAGAGCTTCATTTCAGAAATCCTTAAATTACATGGGCTTTGAACCAGGCTCTGAACTGATTGGCAAAAAAGTTGATTATGTATTTGTTGGTAGTTGTACCAATGGGAGAATTGAGGATATCAGGGCCTTTACAAATATGGTGAAAGGCAGAAAAAAAGCAAACTGGATCACTGCCTGGATTGTTCCTGGATCAAAGAAAGTAGAAAAACAGGCAAAAGAAGAAGGCCTTGAATCTATCCTGAACGATGCAGGTTTTGAGCTGCGACAACCAGGTTGCTCTGCCTGCCTTGCAATGAATGATGATAAAATTCCTGAAGGAAAATATTCGGTCTCAACCTCAAACAGGAATTTTGAGGGGCGTCAGGGTCCGGGCGCAAGAACATTGCTTGCCAGCCCTCTTACTGCTGCTGCTGCTGCTGTTACCGGGAAAATTACCGATCCTTCTGACCTTATATAAATTTACACATTATGCCCATTGAAAAATTTAAAATACTGGAATCTGAATGTGTACCTCTTCAGGCAGAGAATGTTGATACCGACCAGATAATACCGGCACGTTTCCTAAAGGCCACTACGCGTGAAGGATTTGGAGATAATCTTTTCAGAGATTGGAGCTTTGATAAAAATGGAAACAGGAAAAATGATTTTATCCTGAATAACCCCAGGTTTTCAGGAAAGATTCTTGTTGCAGGAAGAAATTTCGGAAGTGGTTCAAGCAGGGAACATGCCGCATGGGCGATTTACGATTATGGCTTCAGGGTAGTTATTTCGAGCTTCTTCGCAGATATTTTTAAAAATAATGCATTGAACAACGGACTTTTGCCAGTGCAGGTATCAGATGAATTCCTGACCACCATATTTCTCCAAATAAGCGAAAACCCAAAAACCAAAATCAGGGTAGATCTTCAAACACAGGAAATTACACTGCTTTCAAACGGACAGAAAGAAAATTTCCTGATCAGCCATTATAAAAAGGAATGCCTGCTTAATGGCTATGATGATATTGACTATCTGGTAAATTTAAAAGATGAAATTACAGAATTTGAAAAAAAACACCATTGAAGAAAAGAAACAATCATTCGTGTATTAGTCTTCCATTAGTGAATTAGTGGCCTTTTTAAGATTAGCCACGGATGCACTAATTTAAGACGAATAAGATAAAAGAGCATAGATTAAAGTGAGATACTTATTTGAAATGAAGCGAATAATAACATAAGGCGTTAAACAAGAATCTTTTGACCCTAATAGCATTTTAATATAATCTTAACCCCTAAATATACAAGACATGAATCTGAATATTGCGGTTCTTCCTGGCGACGGTATTGGACCTGAAATTATTGAAGAAGCGAAAAAAGTGGTTTTGGCAATTGCTAAAAAATATAATCACCAGATCAATTTCACTTTTGGTTTTGTCGGTGCCACTGCTATCGATAAAACAGGTAATCCTTTTCCCGATGAGACATTTGAGCTTTGTAAATCATCAGATGCTGTTTTATTTGGTGCAATTGGTGATCCAAAATATGACAATGACCCAAAAGCAAAAATACGGCCGGAACAAGGACTCCTGGCTATGCGAAAGAAGCTGGGGCTTTATGCAAATATCAGACCTGTTACAACTTTTAAATCACTTATCGGAAAATCGCCTATCAGGCAGGACCTGGTGCAGGACGTTGACATCCTCGTAATCAGAGAGCTCACCGGGGGAATTTACTTTGGAGAAAAAGGAAGATCAAAAGATGGAAATTCAGCTTTCGACACTAACTTTTATACCCGTGATGAAATTGACAGGATTCTAAGACTGGCCTGTGAATATGCAATGAAACGATCAAAAAAACTTACAGTAGTAGATAAGGCAAATGTACTGGAGACCTCCAGGTTGTGGCGGGAAACAGCCC
>DAOWNN010000096.1 GCA_030642585.1 Bacteroidota bacterium
CTGAAGATGTGGATGTTTCGGTTGCCTATGTAGCTCCCCTGAATTTTGCGGTTGAAGACGGCAGACATGAACCATTTATTGCAAATGAAGTGGGTAGCAAAGCTAAACGTGATGAAGTCTTGCAGTTTCAACTAACAGTATTGAAGCGTAGGGAAAATTTATTTCCCCTGTTCATGGAACATGTTAAAGAGAAAAACTACACTTTTAATTTCCCACTTGAAGAAGCATTTGACTATTCTGTTTTGGAATATTCATTTGCCATATGGCAATGGGGTACTTACCTGGACAGTATTCCTCCAACAGATGCGCCAGATCAGAAAATACTTGATCATTTGTTAAAAGCATCAGATGTTTCATACCTTTCGAATGTTGGCATGGAAACATACAAGTCTTTCTTTGTCCAGGCTGCCCGAGAATTGGGTTATTACGGATACAACACTGAACCTTTCAAGCAGTATCTTCATATCAAAACAGCCAGGAATTATTTACAAAGATATTTCTTGCCCCGGGGAGTTGCAATTGAGTACAATCCTAAAACCATGCAAAAAGTTCAATCGTTCCTCCAGGAAACTGATGAACACATGATATGGATCTATGGAGAAGATGATCCCTGGTCAGCAACTGCTGTAGTTTTACCATCAACAGATAATTTTCTAAAAATTGTAAAACCAGGTGGATATCACACAAGCCGAATTAATAACCTGCCCGATGATCTAAAAAAAGAGGTCTGTGATACACTGGGGAGTTGGCTGGATGTTAACATTGCAAATGAAATATTTAAAAAGTAACTATCTAAAAAGGATAATTTATAATTCACCTAAAATACCATGTTTAAACCTCAAACTTACATCAACAGAAGATCCGTACTGAAAACTCAATTGAACTCTGGTATTGCACTCTTCATTGGAAATGAAGAAAGTTCAATGAACTATGCCGACAATACTTTTCACTTCAGGCAGGACAGCTCATTTCTGTATTTCTTCGGATTGAATCATGCCGGCCTGGCAGGAATTGTTGATATTGATGAAGGCAAAGATTATATTTTTGGCAATGATTTAAGTATTGATGATATTGTATGGATGGGTTACCAGCCTACCATAACGCAACGGGCGCGGGAGGTAGGGATTGAAAACACAGGCAATATAAATAAGCTGGAGTCTTTTATAAAGCAGGCCAAAAAAAAAGGCCGAAATATTCACATCTTACCCCCCTACCGGCCTGAAAACAAAATTAAATTGATGGATTGGCTTGGCATTCTTCCGGGTGAAACTCAAAAGGCAGCTTCTGTTGAATTTATTAAAGCTGTGGTTGCACAGCGTGAAATAAAAACTGGCGAGGAGTTGGATGAAATTGAAAAAGCAGTGAATACCAGTGTAGATATGCATGTAGCGGCCATGCAAATGGTAGAGCCAGGTATGATGGAGTCAGAAATTGCTGCCAGAGTACAGGAAATTGCTGTCAGGGCCGGTGGAAATATTGCTTTCCCTGTAATTGCTACAATTAATGGTGAAACTTTACATAATCATTACCATGGAAATCAATTAAAGGAAGGTGATATGTTATTGCTGGACTGCGGTGCAGAAACAGCCATGGGATATGCCGGTGATCTATCAAGCACCATGCCTGCGGGAGCTTCATTTACTGACCGCCAAAAAGAGATCTACGATGTTACCCTTGCCTCACATGAAGCATCCATTAAAATGCTGAAACCCGGAATTCCCTTTCTGGATGTGTACTATGAATCTGTTGGTGTAATCATTGAGGGGATGAAAGACCTTGGCCTCATGAAAGGAAATACCACAGAAGCAATGCAGCAGGGTGCTCATGCCATGTTCTTTCCGTGTGGACTTGGTCATCAGATGGGACTTGACGTTCATGACATGGAAGATCTTGGTGAAGTATACGTGGGATACGATGGAAAACCTAAAAGCACCCAGTTTGGTATCAAGTCGCTTCGCATGGCCAAGCCACTTAAGCCCGGTCATGTATTGACCATAGAGCCTGGCATATATTTTATCCCGGCCCTGATAGATATGTGGAAAACCGAAAAACGCTTTACCGACTTTATAAACTACGACAAACTTGAAACATATAAAGATTTCGGAGGGATCAGAAATGAAGAAAATTTTGTTATTACCAATGATACTTTTAAGCTTATAGGCAAGCAGAAGCCAAAGACATATGAGGATGTTGAAAAACAAAAATATATATAGTAACTTGAGTATTGGTGCCCTGAACCAGGTTCAGGATGACGATACACGTTATTATAGTAAGACATTAGAATACCTGTATATTGTAGCCCTGAACCAATTTGTGATTTTATGTATCTTTATTGAATAATATAACAATCAAATTTTATGGAAACATTAACACCTGTAAAAAAAGAAGTCCAATATGCTGGCTTCTGGCTCCGCTTTGTTGCTTATCTTATTGATGACCTGATTTTGGGGTTTGTTGGCTTCCTGGTTTCACTGCCATTCATTGGAGGAATTGTTTTATCTGCCATTGGCATTGGAGAAAACCCTGATTTAGACGAAAGAACATTTGTTGGAATAGCCGGAATAATCGGATCTGTTTTTGGACTGGTTGTAGTAGTTGTTGCTATTGGATGGCTGTATTATGCTCTTATGGAGTCGTCCAAAACCCAGGCTACACTCGGTAAAATGGCCTTAAGCCTGAAAGTCACAGATATGGATGGAAATTCAATATCCTTTGGCAGAGCTACCGGAAGATATTTTGGGAAAATAATTTCAGGTCTGATCCTTAACATTGGTTATATACTTGCAGGCTTAACCGAAAAAAAACAGGCTTTGCATGATATAATGGCAGGTTGCCTGGTAGTCCGGGACTAGAACCTTTTAGGGATGGACGAAAATAACAGGACCTATTCAAACAAAGATATTACAGTTTACTGGAAACCAGGAAAATGCATACACTCATCAATTTGCTATACCAAACTGATAGAGGTATTTAATCCTATTAAACGACCCTGGGTCAACCTCGAAGGTGCAACATCGGAAAAAATCATTGAAATAGTCAATAAGTGCCCAACAGAAGCACTGATGTGGAAGTGGAATGAGGACAAGAAGAACGATGAAGTATCAAAATCCAATTCCAACCATATCAAAATCAGAAGGCCCTATGATTTTGCTGAATTAGATAATAAAAAAAAGGAGGCTCCTGATCTGGTGGAAGTCAAGGTAATGAAAAATGGTCCTCTTGTAATACGTGGGGAAATTAAACTTATCTCTCCGGATGGAAAACAGATAAAAACTGCAGAATTCACTTCTTTTTGCCGTTGTGGAGCTTCAAAGAAAATGCCATTTTGCGATGGAGCACACAAACGAACAGGGATGAAAAGATGAAAGAGTGGAATGGTGGAATGATGGTCCACCTTCGCTATCACCTACGCCAAGGCTATGGTGATCAAAGAAAGCTATGGTGGATAAAAAATAATGGAATAATGGAAAATGCACAAGTTAAAAGAGAGTATATATGAGAGATAAAATAATACCTGGAATCTATTCAGAAATTGATCCTTTAGAAACAGTTATCATTCATACACCCGGCCCTGAAGTGGAAAATATGAATCCAGAAAACGCAGAACGGGCTTTGTACAGCGACATACTAAACCTGTCTGTAGCTGGACAGGAATATAAACAATTCAATAATGTATTAAGTAAATTTGCCCACACACTGGAAGTGTCTGATCTACTCCGTGAAGTTCTGGAGATTCCTCCCGCCAGGGAAGCATTGTTAAAAAAGATCTGCAGGAGTAAAGAGTCGGGAGTAATTCTGAATCAGCTGGAATCTCTTGATAATCTTGCATTATCGGATGTGCTAATTCAGGGTATGCCAAAAAACTATGATACCCTTTCTAATTTTTTAAGTAAGGAAAGATTTAGCCTTAAACCATTACACAATTTCTTCTTTACAAGGGATTCGGCTGTGGTTCATACCGATCAAATCTACATATCAAAGATGGCCAGCCAGGTAAGAGCCAGAGAATCTATGATTATGGAGGTTATTTTCAATCACCATCCTCTATTCAGCAGTGAAGTACTTTATCCTGCTGAAAATGCCATGGCTTTTGAAAAAATCTGGTACGAGGGCGGAGATATTCTGACAGCCAGAGAAGATATTCTTGTTATAGGAAAAGGAGTAAGGACTTCATCGCGTGGAATAGATTTTATTGTAGAAAGTTTGAAACAAAACAAGGTGTCCAGAAAACATATCCTGGTGCAAGAGCTTCCTTCCGAGCCGGAATCGTTTATTCACCTCGACATGGTTTTCACTTTCCTGAATCGGGATCATTGCATGCTCTTTGAACCCATAATATTGAAAAACAATAAGTATCAGACAGTTCATATTGACATTGAAAACGGGAAGGTTAAATCTATTCGATACATTGACGATTTACTTTCAGGACTCGAATCTCTGGGAATGAGCTTAAAACCCATTCTTACCGGTGGCACTAAAGACCTCTGGGTACAGGAAAGAGAGCAGTGGCATAGTGGTGCAAATTTCTTTGCACTTGCACCAGGAAAGGTACTTGGTTATAGTCGTAATGAATATACTATGGAAGAAATGAGCAAGCATGGCTATGAAATTATCAATGCCAAAGATTTTTTAGATGGGACAAAGGTTCCAGGCTCTAAAGATCAATTTGTAATTTCACTGGAAGGGTCAGAATTGGCACGAGGCGGAGGCGGAGCACGCTGTATGACCATGCCAATAGTTCGACAAAGGAATTAATCACCCCGTAAGCTTTACCTGGCAATGTTCGGGTTAAGCTTAATAACAATAACCCGGAAAATTTCTCGCTCTATGTCAAAAAGACTCTGGCTTACTACCTGGTATACAAGCTATGTTATGATATACATGGCTTGTTTTTCACGCAAAAGTAGGCTCTTATATTAACCACCTCCCCCCATTCTGAGGCCATCACTCAAACCCAGCCCTATCAGAATGTGGTACTCCTCCTTGAAAAAAAGGAGGAGAATTTAAGAACATGCGAAAGCAATAAATTCCCCTCCTAATTTTAGGAGGGGTGTCCCGAACCATTTAAACAGCCTATTAATAAATCACAATTCCTCATGTACAAAATATACTAAAGTATACTAGGTAAGGGACGGGGTGGTATGAGTACTGTGGTGATAACATTCTCGCAATTACATTTTGAACCCCCTAATTTAGAACAAAGCGAGTATACTGTGCTGTTCTTACACCAGTTCTTTTACAAGATCAGCAGCTTCCTGCAAAGTAATGGCAGAATGGACTTTTAACCCAGATTGGTCAATCAGTTGTTTTCCCTCTTCGGCATTTGTTCCCTGCAACCTTACTATTACAGGTATCTTGATATCCCCAATACTTTTATAGGCATCCACTACACCCTGGGCGACCCTGTCACAACGGACAATACCACCAAAAATATTCAGAAGAATTGCTTTTACATTAGGATCTTTTAAAATAATTCTGAACCCGGCCTCTACTGTTTCCGCATTGGCAGTTCCGCCAACATCAAGGAAGTTTGCAGGATCTCCACCAGATAGTTTTATAATATCCATGGTTGCCATAGCCAGGCCAGCTCCATTTACCATACAACCGACATTACCATCCATTTTCACAAAATTCAGGTCATATTTACCAGCTTCAACTTCTGCAGGATCTTCTTCAGAAAGATCACGAAGTTCCATATAATCTTTATGACGAAACAGAGCATTGTCATCAAGATTCACCTTACAGTCTACAGCCAATATTTGTCCATCAGAGGTTTTCAGTACAGGATTGATTTCAAACATGGAGCTGTCTGTTTTATCGTAGGCGGTATAAAGAGCCATAACAAACTTTACCATATCTTTAAAAGCATTACCTGAAAGTCCCAGGTTAAAGGCCACTCTCCTGGCCTGGAAAGGCATTATTCCAACTTTAGGATCTATTTCCTCTTTAAATATAAGGTGTGGGGTTTTTTCAGCCACTGTTTCTATATCCATTCCCCCTTCTGTTGAATACATTATGATATTTCTTCCGGTTTGCCTGTTTAGAAGAACACTCATATAGTACTCATCTGTTTCTTCTTCGCCACGGTAATACACATCCTGAGCAATAAGTATTTTACTAACGATTTTGCCTTCCGGACCGGTCTGGTGTGTTACCAGTGTCATACCAATCATAGTTTTTGCAATTTCTTTAACATCATCGAGGGTTTTTGCCAACTTTACTCCACCTCCTTTACCTCTTCCTCCGGCATGAATTTGTGCCTTTATAACCCACATAGGGGTTCCTGTTTGTTTTTGAAGCTCTTTTGCAGCATCAACTGCCTTCTCAGGAGTATCTGTAACAAGCCCTTCCTGAATCTTCACACCAAAACTTTTAAGTATTGCTTTCCCTTGATATTCGTGGATATTCATTTTTAAATATATTTGTTTTTAAAAACCCAAAAGTACGGTTTTTTTTATACTAATTCAAGCTCCAGGGAAACTCATCTAACCAAAGTGTTACTCGTCTGACTTCAGGTAAAAACCAATATATAAACTTATCATTTTACCCGATAAACTAACTAATAGAGGTCTGACGAGTATTGAAGTAACTGGCTATTGGAAAATCTTTTCCTATTTTTGCAAAATACAATCTCAAAGATGAAGAAACTTCTGAATTCAGAACTGGAAAGAAAAAGCCTTGAAGATTTTAAAAAAGCACAAAAACTCCCGGTGGTTCTTGTACTTGATAATGTTAGAAGTTTAAATAATGTTGGTTCGATATTCAGAACGGCAGATGCTTTTCTTGTTCAATCGATATATCTGTGCGGCATTACCGCCTGTCCCCCGCACCGGGATATACAAAAAACTGCATTGGGGGCCACTGAATCAGTTGATTGGTTTTATTACAAAAAAACCAGCCAGGCAATTCATGAATTAAAAAGAAAAGGTTTTCAGGTCATAAGTATTGAACAAGTAGAAAGGTCTATATTTCTGGATGATTTTCAACCTGATTTTAAACAAAAATATACTTTTGTATTCGGGCATGAAATCCGCGGAGTAGACCAGGAAATTGTAGATTTAAGTGATGCATCCATAGAGATTCCCCAATACGGGATAAAACATTCTTTTAATATTTCAATTAGTGCAGGAATAGTTCTTTGGCACTATCATATAAAAACAAGATCACATAACCGAGTGCAGTAACTTAATTAATCGAGCCTTAAGAAGTGGAATTTGTTAAATGGTTGTACCATACTTTTGATTTTTATTAGGCATCCTGCTATTGCGGTCAGGAATGGCAAATTACCTTTATTAAACCTTGTTATCGGACCGCTTATCTTTGTTTAGGCTCTACCCCCGGGTGGCACCATACTTCGCCTCAAGTAACAAATAGCAAATAGAATCATCTTCATTATTTCAAGCATGTAATTGGTTGCATAACTAGCTATTAAGGCTGCGTATAGCTTACCCGGGGTTAAATAGATTTTGCTCCCATGGAGCAATTATTGTTCTCTTTTGATTGGCATCAGTCCACAGATCTATGATCCTGACCTCTAGTGTCAGGACCGTGACCCACTGAATACGGCTTGTGTATAAAGGTAAAATCAAATGATAGAAATTAGTCTCCAATGCTCACGAGCGAATTGTGATTGAAGGCCTGTGCGAACAAGTAACTGTAGCCACTGGAAGGGTAAAAAAAAAGGGCTCACATGACATTCTTGTGGGGAACGATTTAAAGTTGAATCTTTGTTAAAAAAAACAGAGATCTAATGTCAGCAGAAAATGAACATTATAAGAGTATAGTTAAACTTCTTTTACCTTCCGAGATATTCGATTATTTTGA